>JADGAQ010000010.1:0-30389 GCA_015231925.1 Magnetococcales bacterium | reverse complement strand
TCGTTGTTCTTGAAAAACGATTTGATCGACACCTTGTCCGTCGTGCCCGCGATGGAAACCTCCAGAATGGCGTACCCGTAATCGCTTGCATCGTAGACCTGCTTCATCAACAGATCCGCAGGAACCACCCCTGCCTTGAACTCCAGGGTATTGATGCGACCAGGGGTGACATCATAACTGGCCTGAATCACGTCCTGACCATCGCCACGTCCGAAGAGATACAGATTGTTCCCGGTTCCTCCTGTGAAGGTGTCGTTGCCGAGCCCACCTTCAAAGATATCCGCGCCATCTCCTCCCTGGAGAGTGTCGTTGCCCGCTCCACCCGTCAGCGAATCATTACCCGAATCCCCATTGAGTTGGTCGTTGCCGTCACCACCAAGAAGGGTATCGTGCCCGGTGCCTCCGTAAAAAAGGTCATTGCCGGCGTCTCCCTGCAAGGTGTCATCGCCGTCTTCACCGTTCAGTTGATCGTCGTCCGCTCCACCAATAAGGATGTCGTTTCCACCTCGCCCCACAAGATAGTCCGCTCCCGCTTGACCGTTCAGGGTTTCTGCGGAAGTGGTACCAAATATCCAGTCGGCAAGGGCGGAACCTCCAAACAAATAACTCTGAATGGCCGCAAGATCCCAGGTCGTACCATCCGAAAAGCGAAACTGCTGGATCGGGTTGTAGCTGTTGGTCGGATCGTTGTTCTTGAAAAACGATTTGATCGACACCTTGTCCGTCGTGCCCGCGATGGTAACTTCCAGAATGGCGTACCCGTAATCGTTGGCATCGTAGACCTGCTTCATCAACAGATCCGCGGGGGCCACTCCTTCCTTGAACTCCAATACATTAAATCGACCAGGGGTGGTGTCAAAGGTAGCCTGAATGGTATCTTGCCCGTCCCCTCTGCCAAAGAGGTACAGGTTATTCCCAGTACTTCCATTAAGAGTGTCGTTGCCTGCACCACCCCGCAAAGTATCATTGCCACTATCCCCATACAGCGCATCGTTTCCATCACCACCTACGAGGATGTCATTTCCCTCACCCCCATAGATCGAATCATTTCCAGACTGAGCCACCAACAAATCATTTCCTTGACTGCCAGAAAGCGAGTCGTTACCACTCGTTCCTACCAGCAAGTCCGGACGTGCCCCCCCTGCCAAGGATTGTTGCGTGGTAGCTGCAAAGCGAACAGACCAACTGCTCAATTCCTCACTAAACGCGCCCAGATCGGGGTGATTATTGATTTGCACAATCAAAAAGTTGAGAGAACGCCAACCCAGATCGGCAAGATTGTTGTATCCATACGAACTGATAAATTCAACGAGATCAATAATACCTTGTTTTGGATTTGCGGCGATACTTTGCTCAAAAGCTGTTTCGATACTTGAAAACCAGGAGCCCCCGACACCAGGTAGCAATTCTTCGCTCATAAGGCTCTCATCCAGGGCATCCATAAAGGGCTTCAACCGGGTAACGAGGAGAAGGGATTCATAAATGTCTGCTTTGAATGCATCGTAGGCTTGGCATATATTAACAATTTGTTCACTTGCCAACGTAACCGTAAAGTTGCCTGCGGAACTGTCGATAGGTGTTGTACGGGCTTGGCCACTTATCCCGGCGTAGGTAAAACCCATAAAGCGCTCAACAACCCCAATCTTCCGGACAAAATCATTATATGCTGCTGTTCCAGCAGGAATCCCGGCCAAGATATAGGAAAGAGAAACGCCACTTCCGGAAAGAGCTTCGGCCTGGGCCTTGAGACTGGGCATGTCAGAGGTGTCGGCCCATTGTTCGATGAAGCTGTCCAACAGGTCGATCTGTCCTTGACGGGCAGTTTCCTGGGTATAGCTCTGCACCAGGTTGCCAAGCTGAGGGGAAAGACTGATGGCCTCACTCAAATCGCGTACTCTGCCGGACCCACGCAAAAAAGGTAGTGACCAAGCCTGGGCTGTAAGCGGTACTTTGTTGGAATATTCTCGATGGAATGTATTGACAACCAAGTTGAGATTACCTATCGCACCAACAGTCACCCCGGAACCACCGGAAGAACTATCCACGCGCGTGAACGTTCCCACAGCGGTCTGAATATTCCCGTTCCCCAGATTCGTTTGGACGCTGGTTCCAACAACACCAATGGATAGAATATTATTGGCCTCAAGACTGGTCAGTTCATTGGCTTGGCTGATGCCATCCTGATTCAAATCGCGCCAGATGCGTAAGCTTGCAAAGATGGCATCCGAGGCATCGATCTTCCCATCCAGATTACCATCCTGGTCCGCCAGGGCATCAAATCCACTTTGCGCCAGTTGACCATTGCTCTTCAGTGTATCGACCCCAAAGAGTTCTCGTCCGGAATCGATGCTGCCGTTTCCATCACGATCCAAAACCAAAAATCCGTCGTCGGATTTTACCCAACCGGTTCCGGTTCGGATGCCATTGGCATCATGATCGAAAAGGGTTACCTGTACACCATCGGCACTGGTCGTTTCGATTCCGTCCCCATCGAGATCCAGCACGAGAGGATCCCGCCGGGCGGGAGTAGTGGCCTGTCTACCATCCTGTGATCCACTTTTTCCAGGCCCTCCTGACGATCCTAGACCACCCCCATCTCCTCCAACTCCCCCATCATTGTCTGGTGAATTCTGTGTAGTAGCTGTACTCCCTACCCCCACACCCCCTCCTGCACCGACATCTGGAACCGTCCCAGAACCATTAGCTGATCCTCCACCCCCACCAGTTGCAGCTCCATTTTCACCGCCCCCAGCATTGTCCCCGCTCTCAGAGCTTAAATCTTCATCATCCCACAACAATGAAGGATTAATTACAACCCCTCTAGGATCTTTCAATTGATAGTGAACATGCTGCGGATAAGTTTGTTCGCCCTTTTTTCCCCACCCTCCCATTGTACCAATAGCATCTCCAGGAGCAACAAAATCCCCAACATTAACAAGCATAGATTGAGTGTGTAATATTTCATGAGTATATCCAAACGCATCGATAATTTTGATGGTATGATATTGCCCGCCAGCATAAATTACTTTACCAAATACTGGGGAATAGATTTTTGGATGCGATACGTTAAGACCAGATTGAGGTTGCGCGCCACCCATATCATAATTAAAATCTATACCCTTGTGGTTTGGTTTATCTTTTCTCGGCTCGTCCCACCAACCCGTAATATGCGGCGTTTTCCCGTCACGGGGAGGCAACATCAGATTCATTGCAGATGTGAAATTCATACAATCCTCCGTAATAAGCAGGGACATCAGAGATTTATTAAGTTATTAAAGAACATCACTCCAGTCCTCTACCCCAACAAGCTCCCAGCAGGCTCGTCTTACAAACAGGTATAAGATAGACACTCCAGAATCAACCCCATTAGCAGATACCACCCCCCTTCTTGGGGAGTATTTATTTACCGATATAGACAAACAACGACTCTTTGCACTTTTTATACCGTCCATCACAATTTGAGGTACATCACCTTGCTTGTAACTAGAAATATTTGCCCTAAACACGCCCTTCATATTCCTATATATGGTGTGCTCTAACACTCCAGATATATAGGCCTTTTGAACTTTTTCACTCTCAATAAACATTCTAGCAAAGCGATAAAAATCATGCGTTGGACAGCTAGCAACAGACTTGTCACTTTCTGAGGCACCAATATTGCAACCATATAAAACGACCAACAATACCACCCAATTTCTCACCAACACCTCCATTTAACCAAAACTCACAACTCGCACAATAGTTACATAGACCAGTTTTCTAAACCAACCAACACCCAACACCCATAATTAATAAATATCAACTCAGTCCTGATTCCAGAATCAAGTCCCTTGTTAATCACAACAGCTCTTCTTGGCGAATACTCATTCACATGCATATATACACATACACGATTCATTTCAGCCTTATTATACGTCACTGGGAACCTTATCTCATCCTTTTTTAGCATATGAATAACGGGGACGGAGTCATCAACCGACGCATCCTCTTTTAGAAAAAGATGCTCAAGAGGAACTTTAGTAAACCTCCTCTGAATCTCTTCATTTTCCATAAATGCATCATAAAACTCAAAAAAATTTGTTGATGGACAATAAATATCTTCATTTCCTTGTATTTTTTCCGATTGACCAGAATCAGCTAAACAGTAGTTGCAGCTCAAGATAATCAACAGAAAATGCATACCTACTGTAGACATACTCACTTCACCCTCCTTCACTATAACTATATAAAAGAGATTAACTTATTCTTATCTATTTTCTACTCCAATCATCAATCCCGTTCAGCTCCCAACACTGACCCATAGAAAAAAAGTATGAAATATTGATACCATCGCCATTAACAACTACCTGCATAAGTCTGCTCGTAATATGCTCAATTGCAATTATTTTCGAAGATTTTTTCTTCATATGTTCCTTGCTATCGATGACCGGGAATTGAATTTCGTCCAATCCTTTCATTTTAACCACCGGCTCGGGTTCAGGTTTGACGGATAAATCCAGCACCATTACCTCCAGGGGAACTCTTGTATAGGCCTTTTGAACAGTGAGATCTTCCCTGAAGACATCGAGAAATTCATTAAAATTCCGAGATGGACATGCCACCGAAGCAGTCAGCTTATTCGGCTTCTCCCGAAGATCAATATATTCAACATCATCTGCATAAGCATTACAACCAGTTACTAACAATAAAACGAAAATATGCGCCTGCTCATTCCACTTTTTCATACTCCCCCTCCCAGTGAGTACCACCAACTCTGTGCAAGAGACAATACTCTACAACCCCCCCCTATTTCAGGCCACTAAAATAAAAACCCTCCACAACCAGCACGAATTTAGCCTTCCATAACCGCTGAATTTCGGTCCAATTCAGCAGATTAACACAACTTTCAGAAACTTACCCTTTGATTTATCAAGGATTTTTCCGCTCCATAAACGCCGCCCTTACGAGAAAGCCTCCTGCCCATGATCAGGAGATCGTTTACCCCACCCACCCCAGGGATGAAACCCTTTTATGTATGGCTTTCAATCAGACTATTTCCTTGATATCAGGACTGTCAAGGGGAAAATTTCCCAGACCCAAATTCCAATTGATTTTTGTCTGAACAAAACGCCAAACCAGCATCAGACAGACTAAGATAAAATGCAACCTATTGTATATTTTGAAGATCGTTGCCAAATCCACCTGTTGCAACCTGGAATGAGTCATCCAAGCAGTATCTCTGTTGCTACCATACTCACTTATAATATGGCAGGGAGTTCCATTCTTAGGAGGAAGTATTTTATTCATCACATCTTTGAAGCGCATTTCTATCTCCATTTATATAGTTCGGAAGCATTGGTGGGACACAGACAGATTATGATATTTTGCTTTCAGTCATAAACTTCACCATTTTACTGACCATATGAAACAACCCACTCCTCAACCCGAACCAGCTTCCAGCATTTATTCCACGCAAACACAAAATACACTCTTGAGTTATTGTGTTCATTTCTGTACTCAACAACCGCTCTTCTTGGAGAGAATTCATTCACAAATTTCGATATACATATATCGCTGCTATTTTTATTGACAAACATTATCGGAAAATTCAGCTTAGCCAGAGGCACATGCTCGACCGACACTACTACTTTTTCACTATTACCTTGAACAGACTCATGTATATATATCAGTGGATCTTCAGTATGACTCTTTTGGCTGATACGATTATTTAAAAATGCACTTATAAATTGATAAAAACCCTTCCTAGAACAAACATCATTGTTAACATAGTTATTTTTATTTTCTGGTCCGACACCAGATACAGATCTAATGAACAAAGTGTTTATTGCAATACATAAAAAGATAATAAAACAGGAAGTTATAGTCGATTTTTTCATTTTTCATTTCATATAGTTAGCATAAGTGACTCAAGTTGACCAATCCTCCTCTCCCACCAATTCCCAGCACGAGCTAAGGACAAAAAACATATAGTAGCTTACACCATTTTCTCTACCTCCAACAGAAACAACCGCTCGCCTAGGAGAATATTTATTTAGTTTAATACCAATACAGTACCCTTCCTCAATATTCTTAGTAATATAATGTGGGAAGCTCATTTTATGCAATCTCCTACTTACCGATACAAAACTTTCGGGAATGTAATCCCCAACCATGTCATTTGTATGATAGACATCATAAAAAGGTAATTTAGTAAAAGATTTCTGAACATCTGCATTTATCGAAAATACCTCAAAGAATTCATAAAAATCCCGAGATGGGCAAGCTATCTGTTGGTCACGCATAGAAGCATTAACATTCGATGACTCACCTACCGAGTCACCACATCCCAAAAACAGGAGAGTCAGGCAACTAATTAATATAGCGAGAGAGCTTGCTCCGGGAGAACCAATAGGTAGTCTCACTTTTATCCCCTAGTTCAGCAACGATTAAATTATTTAACTACTTTGACCAATCGTCTATACCAGACAATTCCCAGCAGGAATTGAACGTAAAAAAGTATGATACGTTATAATTATTTCCTTGTAAAACCACCTGAACAAATCTTGGCGTAATATATTCAAAGGTATGAAGCTCAATGGATTTCGCCTTCATTGCCTCTCTACTGTCAATTAGCGGAAAGGGCAGATTTTCAACTGCTATATTATTGACAACAATCTCATAATCTGAGCCAGAGGATTTAGCCAGTGCCATCACCTCCAACGGATATATAGTAAATAATTTTTGCACATCGATACTTTCTGTATATATATTATAAAACTTCATAAATTCCCTGGAGGGGCACGTACTCTTTTTTAAGGATGCGTTTGGATCTCCAGTAAGATCCAAATACTCAAATTCGAAACGCCCGCCCGCAACAGGGGAGCTATTTGAAAATGGAATATTAAATACAATTACAACCGAAAAAATACATGCAATTATTTTGAATCTCATTCTACACCCCATCATTTTATGAGCCGCTGTATTTTCATTAGATAGTTTCTTTCTCAGCACAGGATCGAACGAAACTCCACCCTTTATAAACGTTCCTGATCAAGCCAATACCACAATTTCGGTCAAATCTATGCAGTTAAAACAAACTTCAGAAATTTATCCTTTGATTTATCAAGGATTTTTCCGCCCCATAAACGCCGCCTTTACGAGAAAGCCTCCTTGCCCATGATCAGGAGATTGTTTACCCCACCCGCCCCAGTGATGAAACCCTTTTATGTATGACTTTCTATCAGACTATTTCCCTGTTACCAGGACTGTCAAGGGGAAAAATTCCCAGCCCCAAAGTTCCAATTGATTTTTGTCTGCCCAATACGCCAAACCAGCATCAGACAGGCCAAGATAAAATGCAACCTATTGTTAATTTTGCAGTTCGCTGCCAAATCCACCTGTTGCGACCCGGAATGAGTCATCCAAATATCCAACGGCCAATTTCCCTTTTGGAAATCGGCTTTGGAATATCTGGCATTTTCCCCTAATCCAGGAGGGTGTCGGGCGGAAGAATAACTATCGGCGGGATCAGAACGAATTCGTCAGCAAGATACCTGCCCTGAGAATGGCTCCTCAAGACGGCGTTACGGCAAAGGGAACCTGGCCCACAATCCGGTTGGAGGCGATTGCGGCCAGGCCAATTAGGAGACAGGGTTTATTTAACAAAAACAACAATAGGAAAGAAAAAGGACAGAACATTTCTTTTTTTGATACTTTAAAGTAAAACATATTGAAAGGCAGATTACAGATGAATCGCCTTGCCCCCCGCCGCCATGGCGGCCTCCTTCAAAGCCTCCGCCAGGGAGGGATGGGGGCAGATGAGACGGCCCAGCTCCTGCGCCGTCATGCCCTTTTTAATGGCCAGAGTCGCCGTCGAAAGCCACTCCCCCGCATGGGGCGCCAAGATATGCACCCCCAATAAGCGGTTATCCTCCGCGCGCGCCACCACCTTGACCAGACCTTCCGCCTTGCCCATGGAACGGGCCCGACCATTGGCCTGCAACGGGAAAGAGCCGGTCACCACCTCCAAACCCTGCTGCCGGGCCTGTTCTTCGGTCAAGCCGACAGCAGCCAGCTCCGGGTCGGTATACAAAACCTGCGGAATGGTGTCGAGCCGCACATTGTCCCGCTGCAAACCCGCCGCCCGTTCCACCATGACAATACCCTCCTCCGAAGCCCGATGCGCCAGCATCGGACCCGGCGTCAGATCTCCGATGGCGTAAATACCCGGAACCGAAGTGGCGTACTGATCGTCGACCAACAGCCGTCCCTGGGCATCCTTCAACAACCCGAGCTGGGGAATCCCCGCCACATCGCTGTTGGGCACCCTTCCCGCCGAAACCAGAATGCGCGTTCCCGCCAGCACCTCCTCCCGGTCCTCCCGATCCCGATAAACCAGTGAGATGCCGTCTTCATCCTCGATGACACGCACCAGATGCACCCCCGTCAGGAACTGCATGCCCTCCTTGCGCAGTTGTCGCGTCAGGTGCCGGACCAGCGTCTGGTCCATTCCCGGCAGAATCTCCGGCAACATCTCCACCACCGTGACCTTCGAGCCCAGCCGCAGCCACAAGGAGCCCAGTTCCAGCCCGATCACCCCTCCCCCCACGATGATCAGATGGCGGGGCACCCTCTTGAAAGAGAGGACATGCCCGGAATGCAGAATGCGATGCCCATCCACCGGCAGCAAAAACAGCTCGGCAGGACGGGATCCCACTGCCAGAAGGATGCGTTCCGCCTTGACCTTGCGCTCATGCCCGCCCGAGGTGATCGCCACCGCTCCGGGACCTTCGACGCGGGCCTCCCCTGTCACGAATTCGACACCCGCCTTGCGAAAAAGATGGGCAATGCCCTGGGAGAGCCCGTCGACCACCTTCTCCTTGCGCTCCATCATGGTCTTGACATCCAGGGAGAGTTTGGACTCCTCGATGCCGTGCTCCTCCACCAGGTGCTGGGCCTCCCGGAAAAGCCGCGCCGTTTCGAGCAGCGTCTTGGAGGGAATGCACCCTTCCAGAAGACAGGTCCCCCCAGGTCGGCCATGCCGGTCGACACACAGGGTGCGCCAGCCGAGCTGGGCCGCCCGAATGGCGGCCACATAACCCCCTGGTCCGCCCCCGATGACAACCAGGTCGAAGCTCTCTCCCGCGCCGTCCGTCTTCATCTCTTCTCCCCCTGATGAAAGAAACATCTCCCGCGGAAATGTGGGGGAAATGAGCCTGGGACGCAAGCCCCCACGCCAAAATTCACCCCCGGATTCTCCCTCATTCCCCTGGACAATCGACACGATCAGCGTATACTGTTGTGCGGGTTTTTGCACTCTCGTTGCTGATCGAGGGTACCTCGTCACTTGCCACCAAACAGCCTGAGCATTTTGAGGAGATTGGTCCATGAAGCGTTGGAGCGTATTGTCCGTCACCGTTGCTGCCCTTTCCCTCCTGGCCACCCAGGCCCAGGCCGGTGATGCCGGTAAAGGCGAAGAGGTCTTCAAGAAAAAGTGCTTCGCCTGCCACACCGTTGAAGCGGGCAAGAACAAGGTGGGCCCCAGCCTCCTGGGCGTCGTGGGCAAGCCCGCCGGCAAGGCCGAAGGGTTCAAGTACTCCGACGACACCCTGGCCATCTCCGCCAAGGTCACCTGGACCGAAGCCCTGATCGTCGAATATCTTGATGATCCCAATAAGTTCCTGGCGACCCATTCCGGCAATGCCGGCGCCAAGAGCAAGATGACCTTCAAGCTGCCCGATGCCACCGAGCGCGCCGATGTGGCCGCCTTCCTGGCCTCCAAGAAGTAATTCCGCCTCACCCGGTCGCAAACCCGGAGCGGCTGCGCCGCTCCGGGAGCCTCACCTCCCCCGTCTTGACTTTATTCCCTGTTCGACTATACTGATTCTCAAGGTATCCAATTCAAATCACGTTGCCGGGGAGTTCCCAACATGAGCGTTGCGGCAGCAGCCCAAATCAGCGAATCCCGTGGTGAAGTGGCCAAGGCCCGCCTGGAGGAAAAAATCCATCAAACCGCCATCGCCAGCCAATCCGGCGATCTGGCCGTCAAGGGCAAAGCCGCCGAAAATCAACTGCTCAACAAGGTGCAGGCCACCTCCGCCTCCTATCGCCTGACCATTTCCATCGAGGCGGCCCGTAAAAGCGATATCGTCGCCTCTTCCTGACCGGTTCTGCCCACCCCTTGGGGAGATGACTCTCACCCTCCGGCGTTGCCATCCGGGTCGGAAGGCGAATGCGGCTCGGAGGTGTTCCGTTTCCTCCCGCGGGAGAACCGATCCCCGGCTCATGTCAACACGCCCTTCTCCCCTACCGCCGGGGAAGCCCACCCCTTCGAACGGAAACCCGATGCGTTCTTCGGGATTGGTTTTGATCTTGCATCCCTTCCTCGTTGGGCTACCACTCCGGCAGGGTTTGCCAGGGTTGGTCTTCTCCACCGGATGACGGTATCCCCCTTTGCCCAATAACGGATGCACGGTTTCCTCCTATTGTGCGGCGCAGGATCATGGAACTAGGCACTACCCTCTTCCAGGGACGCTACACCCTGGACCGGCTTCTGGATTTCGGATCGGGCCAACCTCTTTATCTGGCCCGGGATCTGTTCATGGAGTCCTCCGTTATCCTGCAGATTCTCGAAGTGGATCCATCCGCGACGGATCAGGCCGAAGCCATCAAACGCCGCTTTGGCCGATTGCACGCTCTGGTTCACCAACACATCCTGGGTCACCATGCCCTGGAGTTTGACGCGGAAGCCCAACTCTTCCTGGTGGTCATGGAGTATGTGGCCGGTGAAAATCTTGCCCGCCATCTTCAGGGCAAGGCGGAAAAAACCCTCTCCCAAACCGAAGCACTGCCGCTGCTGACTCAGGTGGCTTCCGCGCTTGATCTTGCCCATCGCCACCAGGTGGTTCACGGTCACCTCAGCCCGACGAATCTGCTCATGACCGCTCCCGGAGGGGTGAAACTGGTAGGGTTCTCCTGGCAGCTCCCCTCTTCTCCGGGGCTGTTCCAGGCGCGACGACACACCAAAAAACCACCGGAAATCGGCGGTCATCAGGCCTATTGGGCTCCTGAACTCCTGCAGGGCAACGATCCCAGCCCCCAAAGCGATCAGTATGCCCTCGGCGTCCTTTTCCTTGAACTTGTCACCGGACAGGCCCTCAGCCCGGCGGGTTTGGCCACCGCGACCTCTTTGAACCGCCGGCAGAAGGAGACCCTGGCCCGGGCCTTGGCGGAACAACCCTCAACCCGCTTTGCCACCGTTTCGGACTTCGTATCCGCCCTTGAGATGGCCTCTCGCCCCCTTTGGCAACACCCCAACGCCGGCGTCTGGCTCGCTGCCGGAGTACTGGCCGCAGCCGGGCTGACCTGGTTTCTGGGGGAACGCGGACTTCCCACGGCCATGCCCCGGACGGATGTCGCCAAGGCCCAACTGGCCCCCCCGGCGGCGCCTCCCGTCACCTCCCCGGCTCCGAGGTCTCCCGCCGCCGGAGAGGATCAAAAGGGCACGGCCCCTTCTCTTTCATCCGAAGTCAAGCCGGTAACACCCACGTCGGGAGAATCTCCCCTCTCCGCGCCGGAAAGCAGACGCCTGCAGGAGCTGCAAGCCCAGGCGGAAGCCGCCATGGCCGCCAACCGGCTCACCATGCCTCCGGGTCGAAATGCTCTGGAGAGCCTGCGGGAAGCCATGACCCTGGACGGGGAGAACACGCGAACCCGGGCCCTGATCGACCAGTTGGCCACCCTGATCGCCAATTTGGCCGCAGACGACATAGAGGCCTCCCGTCTGGTGGGTCAATCGGGTTCCACGGCCCTGGAAAAGCTCGATCGCATCCGCTCACTGGCTCCGAAACACCCTCGGGTGTACGAAGTTTCCCAACACCTGATCGAGCGGCTGTTGCAACTGGCGGAAGAGGATTTCAAAACCGACCGCCTCTCCTCCCCCGCCAATGCCAACGCCTTGCAACGTTTCCGGGCGGTTCTCAAGCTGGAACCGCAGAATACCCAGGCGTTGAACGGGCTGGAACGCATTGCGGAACGCTACATCCGCCTCTCCCTCAAATCGGCGGACAATGGGGGAGCCCTGCTGGATCAGGGGCGGCAGGTTCTGGGCGATGCCGAAAAATTCGAAACCATGGTGACCCGCCTCTCCGAACAGGATCGGCAGGAACAGGAATTGAAGCAACGTCAGCAGAAGATCGAACAGCTTCTGACCCAGGGCAAAAACCACCTGCTCGCCAAACGCCTGACTCAACCCGCCGGCTCCAACGCCCTGGAATCCTTCCGGGAGGTATTGGCCCTGGAGAGCGACAACGCCTCCGCCAAGGAGGGGCTTGAGAAGGTTTTCGAGACCCTGTTGGAATTGGCCAGCTCCGAAACCTCTCGTCCCGACATGCGGGAGTCCTACCTGAAAAAGGCCGAGGAGATCCTTCCGCAGGATCCGCGCCTTGTGGCCGCCAAGGGGAGCTTCTCCAGTCCCGGGGCAACCTCCAACCTCTCGCCGGACCTTCTGCGTCAGCTTCAGGAGATCGATGCCCATCTGGAGGCGGGACGCCTGACCAACCCGGCCGGAAGAAACGCCCTCGAAGCCATCAACACCCTGGGAACCTCCGCGTCGACTCTTCCCGAGTTGTCGCAACGACGGGATCGTCTGGTCAATCAATTGCTGGAACTGGCCAATCAGGATCTGCAGGAACAGCGACTGACCCAACCTGCGGGACGTTGCGCCCTGGACCGGTTCGCTCTCGTTCTCCACCTGTTGCCCCAGCAACCGCAAGCCCTGGAAGGACTGGACAAGGCGATCAAGGCCCTGCTGGTTTTGGCGGAAGAGGATCTCGCCCAGGATCGACTGACCAGCCCGACCGGTCGCAACGCCCTGGAAAAATACCGCAAAATCCTCTCCCTCTCCCCGGAACACGGCCAAACCCGGACCGCCATGGCGCAACTGGTGGAACAACTGCTGCAAAAGGCCCGGGAAGACCTGAAAAACGATCGTCTTTCCCCCAAGGATGGCAGCGGATCCCTGGCGAAGTTTCGCTCGATTCTGGAGATCGTTCCCGACCATGCCCAGGCCAAAGAGGGCATCGAAGAGACGGCCTTCCGTCTGATGGAGTTGGCCGACAAACCGGGCCTTCCTTCGAAAACGGCTCAGGAGATGCGTCATAAGGCCCAGGAAGCCGTCGGGAATGCCGAACGCCTGGCGGTATTGAACAAACGCCTGGAAGAGGCACGGACCACGCGGGCTGCCGCCGAACGTCAGGAGCGCATCCAGGATCTGCTCGCCAAAGGGCAGACCAACCTGGAGGAAGGACGCCTGACCAACCCGCCCGGTCGCAATGCCCTGGAACGTTTCCGGCAGGTGCTGGAGATCGATCCTCAACAGGCTCAGGCCAAAGCCGGGCTGGAAGGCCTTTTCACCCGTCTGATGGAAATGGCCGACAAGAGCAACAACCCTCGGGAGCAGGCCGAACTGCGGGCCAAGGCCGAACAGATTCTGCCGGGTGACCAGCGTCTCGCCCCGACCAAGGCCGAGACCACACCTCCGCCAGCCGAGGCCCCGCCCGAAGCACCGCGCCTCTCCGCCGGAGTGGACAATCCGGAATTGAAGACCCTGCTGACCAAGGCGGAAAATCACCTCCTGGCCCTGCGGCTCGTAGCGCCCCCCGGCAACAATGCCCTGGAAATCTTCCAGTCCATTCAGAACCGGTATCCCAACAGTCCTCTGGCCAAAAAGGGCCTCGGTCTGATTGTGGAACGGCTGGTGGAACTGGCCCTGCAGGGAGAGACCGTCAATACCAAAGCGGCCGATTATCTGGAGGAGGCGGAAGAGATTCTGCCGGGTGACGCCCGCATCAAACAGGCTCGTCTGGCCTTGGAGAAGAAACGCGAGGATCAGCAGCAGCGCATCAAGGATGCCACCATTCGCAGCCTGGTGGAAAGCGCCGAAATCGACATACAGGCCGGGCGTTTCACCAGTCCACAAGGCAATAATGCCCTGGAAAAATACAATGAAATCAGCCGAATGAATCCCGGAAACCCTGCGGCTCAATCCGGCCTTGACCACATGGTCAAAACGTTGATCGGGCTGGCCCGGGAGCATGGCACCAATCTGGAACAGGCCAACAGCTATCTGGACACGGCGGAGCAGATTCTGCCGGAAGATCCGCGCATCACTTCGGCGCGAAAACGCCTTTCGGAGCCCCCGACTGCCGCGCCGAAAACACCGGAAAACGCCACGACCCCTCCCTCCCCTCGCCCCGAGAATAACGGAAAAAGCAACGGGGCCGGCAAACCGAATTCCAGGGAGTGGCAGGATCCCACCACCGGCATGTCGTTCCTTTGGATTCCCGGCGGCTGTTACCAAATGGGCGCGGAAGGCTTCGACCCCGATGAAAAACCCCTGCACGAAGTCTGCGTCAAAGGTTTCTGGATGGGCAAGTACGAAGTCACCCAGGGAGAGTGGCAAAGTGTGATGGGCACCAACCCGTCCACATTCAAAAAGGGCAACAATTTTCCCGTGGAGATGGTCTCCTGGTACGACGTGCGCAGCTTTGTCGAAGCGTTGGAACAACGCACCCACCAGACCTTCCGTTTACCCACGGAGGCCGAGTGGGAGTTCGCCTGTCGCAGCGGGGGGCGCAACGAAATATTCGCCGGCAGCCAGGAACCGGGTAACGTGGCCTGGTATGAAGAGGGCAACACCGAGCAATCCACCCATCCCGTCGGCACCAAGGGGCCCAACGGACTGGGGCTTTACGACATGAGCGGTAACGTTTACGAATGGGTGGCCGATTGGTACGACCCCCTCTTTTACGGCAACGGGCAGAAGGACAATCCCGTTTCCACCGACAAGTCCAGCAACTATGTCATTCTGCGTGGCGGCTCCTGGATCAACGATGACGATCATGTGCGCTGCACCAACCGGGACTGGCTCAAACCCGACTATTGGTACGATGTCATCGGCTTGCGACTGGTGAGAATGGGACCACCACCCGCTCCTTAAAATAGCGCAAGGAAATATTCTTCCTGACCGAATTATATGTTAACATGGCTTCGGTAGCAGCTCTTGGCAACGTGGAACCGGTGTTTCCGTGGTCAGGGGCCGAAAGGTAGGTTGCTTATGAACACCACGCGCATTATCCTGCTTTTGGTCATTCTCGGATTGATCGTTGGCCTCTTTTTTCAGGGCCCCTCTTCGCAAAAGGAGGGAACCCTGTTTAATAATCTGATTACATGGGGTATCATGGGCTACCTCTGGTATCTGCTGCGCAATAAAACCGGGGAACCCGACCACTCCGTTCACGACCCGGCGCCTCGTAGCGAACCCCCTCCGGGACGCAACGAGTCCCCGTTCCCCGGATCCGCCGAAGGCGAACCCGACGCCTCTCCGGAGCGACCCTGGTTCCATGTCCTCTCGCGCAGCGATGACGACGACGGTTACGGCAAAGCCATCTTCCACAAAACCCCCTTCCGGGTGGTGGAACAGGGCATCAACCTGGGCCGCTTCCGCTCCCATCCCATTCCTGCCTGGATTCGCACCTCGGATGGGCGTCAGGCCTACTATTGGGGCATCACCTCCCTCTCCATCCCCGAAGAGTGCGTCTGCCTGGAGTTTCCCAGCCGTGGCGAGTTGATCATTGCCCCCGGCCTGGTCTATGCCGTACAGCGCTGAAAATCTGCCCGAGCCCCTGCCCTCCGCCCCACAGCCATCGGGCGGAGTCTCCCCCATGGTGGCCCAGTACCTGGAAATCCGCCGACAATACCCCCAGCACATTCTGTTCTACCGCATGGGGGACTTCTACGAACTCTTCTTCGACGACGCCCGGCTGGCCGCGCCGATCCTGGACATCGCCCTCACCAGTCGGGGGCAGATGGGTGGAAATCCCATTCCCATGGCCGGCGTTCCCGTTCACAGCTTCTCACTCTATCTGGCCAAACTGGTGCAGGCGGGCCACTCCGTGGCCATCTGCGAACAGATGGAACCGTCGGGTCAACAAAAAGGTCCGGTGCGCCGCGAGGTGGTGCGTATCGTCACGGCGGGCACCCTGACCGAAGAGGAGCTGCTCACGCCGCGCGCCAGCAACTTCCTGGCCTGTCTCGTTCCCCCCTCCCCGAAGGATAAAGGCTTTGCCCTGGCCTTTCTGGAACTCTCCACCGGCCAGTTTCAAACGCTGGTTGTGCGGGAGTGGTCCGATGCGGTCAATGAACTGAGCCGCTTCGGCGCCGTGGAACTTCTCGCCCCCGAAGAGTGGACACCGCCCGCCCTCACCGAGAGCTTGCCCCCCATCGTGCGACGCGGCGCCTGGATGTTCGCTCCCAGCCATGGACGCAGGCTCCTGCTGGACCATTTCGGCGTAGCCCACCTGGAAGCCTACGAAATCGAGGATCTTCCCCTCTGCCAGGCCGCCTGCGGCGCTCTGATCGCCTATGCCCAGGAGACCCAGAAAGGCAAACTGCCGCACATCGTCAATCTGGTGCGCCTCTTCCCCGAAGAGAGCCTGATTCTCGACGAAACCAGCCGTCGCCACCTGGAAATTCACTTCAGCCAGCGCACCCAGGAACGCAGCACCAGCCTGCTGGGCGTCATGGATCTGACCCTGACCAGCATGGGCTCCCGTCTCCTCTCCGCCTGGATCAACCGACCCTTGCGCACCCCCTCGGCCATCTATCGCCGTCAGGAGGGCATCGCCTGGTTTCTGGCCAATGAAGAGTCTCGCCTCCGATTGCGCAACCTCCTCAAGGAGGTGCCGGATCTGGAACGGCTGGTGGGCCGTCTGGCCCTGCTGCGCGCCTCCCCCCGGGATGCGGGGGCGTTGCGAACCCTGCTGCAACGGCTGCCCGCCCTGCGGGAATGGCTTCCCGAGCCCCTGCCCCCCATTCTGCAGGAGGCCGTCGAACCCCTGTCGGCCCACGAAGAGCTGGCGGGACACCTCTCCGCCATTCTGGCGGACAACCCGCCGGTCAATCCCCAGGACGGGGGGATCATCCGCGAGGGCTGGGACGAAGAACTTGACCGATTGCGCACTCTGGCCCACGACGGCAAGGGTTTCCTGGCCCGTCTGGAAGCCCGTGAAAAGGAAACCACCGGGATCCCCAGCCTCAAGATCCGCTTTCATCGCACCTTCGGCTACACCCTCGAAGTGACCCACACCCATCGTGACAAGGTGCCTGCCCACTATCTGCAGCGGCAGACCATGACCAATGCGGTGCGCTACGTCATCCCGGAACTCAAGGAGTACGAGGACCAGATTCTCAACGCCGAGGAGAAAGCCACCCAGCTCGAAAACCGACACTTCGACACGCTGCTGCACGCCATTGCCCGGGAGAGTCGCGCCCTGCTCACCACCGCCCAGGCCCTGGCCCATGTGGACCTCCTCGCCGCACTGGCGGAAGGGGCCAAACGCTACGACTACTGCCGCCCCGAAGTGAACGAGCAGGAGATCCTGTCCATTCGCCAGGGGCGTCATCCCGTGGTGGAACGCTTCACCAGCTCCTCCTTCACCGCCAACGACCTCTTCCTGGACGGCCAGAATCAGAGACTTTTCCTGCTCACCGGGCCGAACATGGCGGGAAAATCGACGCTGTTGCGGCAAACGGCCCTGATTGTCCTCATGGCGCAAATGGGAGCCTACGTTCCGGCCCAGGAGGCCACCATCGGCATCTGCGACCGTATTTTCACCCGCATCGGCGCCGCGGACGATCTGGCCGGGGGCCGCTCCACCTTCATGGTGGAGATGACCGAAACCGCCCGCATCCTGCACCACGCCACCAGCCGTTCCCTGGTCATTCTGGACGAGATCGGGCGCGGCACCTCCACCATCGATGGTCTGGCCATCGCCTGGTCGGTGGCGGAATTCATCCTCAACCAGTGCCGCTGCCGCACCCTCTTCGCCACCCATTATCTGGAGCTGACCACGCTGGCCCAACAGCAGGCGGGGGTGGTCAACCATACGGTGGAGGTGCTGGACAAGGAGGGGCAGGTGCTGTTCCTGCACACCATCCGTCCGGGGGCGGCGGATCGCTCCTACGGCATCCATTGCGCCCAGTTGGCCGGATTACCCCCCATGGTGCTGCGTCGGGCCGAAGAGATTCAAGCCACCCTGGAGGGAAACCGGGGGCAAAGCGCACCACCGCCGCCGGCTCCCGGACGCTCCTCCAAACAGAAAGCCCTCTTCGCCGAGGAAAAGGAGAGCGAAGCCCCCGCCCTTCTGGAACTGCGCAGCATCGATCCCGACGAACTGACCCCCCGGCAGGCGCTCTTCACCCTTTACCGCTTGAAGAAACTCTTGAAGTAGGAGGCTCTCCCATGCCCATCCACCCCTTCGAAGGGGTCTGGCCGACCATCCATCCCCAGGCCTTCGTCCATCCTGACGCCGTAGTGATCGGACAAGTCGAAATCGGCGCGGAATCCTCCGTCTGGCCCCAGACGGTCATCCGGGGCGATGTCAATTTCATTCGCATCGGGGCCCGCGTCAACATTCAGGACGGCTCGATCCTGCACGTCAACCGCGCCCGGCCCGGCCTTCCCGAAGGGGCTCCGCTCATTCTGGAGGATGATTGCACCGTGGCCCACGGGGTGATTCTGCACGCCTGCCACCTGCACAAAGGGGCCTTCGTGGCCATGGGCGCCATCGTCATGGATTTGGCCGTCATCGGAGAGGAAGCCCTGGTGGGAGCGGCCAGTCTGGTCAGTCCCGGCAAGCAGATTTCGCCCCGCACTCTGTGGCTGGGCAGTCCTGCAGTGGAAAAACGCCCCCTCCGCGAGGAGGAGATCCTGGCCAATCGCGCCACCTGCGCCAGTTATGTGGCCTTGGGACAGCGATACAAAGGGGCATGAATCCGGAACGGCCCGGTTCATCACGCCATTGACATTTTCCCGGTTACGACAAGCGAAGGCCAGATGCGCTTTGGCGGACTCTCCGGATCTTCCCCATAACCGAAGATCTTGTCACCCTTGCCGACACCCTTACCGCCACTCTTACCGATAAAGGCTCAATCGGATCCGGTTCGCCGTTTGGCCCGGTTATTGGCCAACTCCCAAGCCAGGTGAAACGCCTGGGAGAAGGATTCGATCTCCGCCACACCGCGCCCGGCGATGTCGAAGGCGGTGCCGTGGTCCACGCTGGTGCGCACGAACGGTAAGCCCAGCGTGGCGTTGACCGCTTCTCCGAAGGCCAGCATCTTCAAGGGAATCAGCGCCTGATCGTGATACATGGCCACGATGGCGTCGAAGGCGGCCCGCAAACGCGGTGCAAAAAGGCTGTCCGCCGCCAAGGGTCCGCTGACCCCCAACGCCTGACAAACGGGCGAGATCACTTCCGCTTCTTCATGGCCGAAGCTGCCCTCTTCCCCGGCGTGGGGATTGAGTCCCGTCACCCCCACCAGGGGATTGTCGATGCCGAAGTCCTCCCGCAGGGACTGAATCGTGGTTTGCAAAACCTGATACAACAACTCCTGAGTCAGTCGCTGCGGCACCTCCCGCAAGGGACAGTGGATGGTGGCCGGAACCACCCGCAACCCCTTTCCGAGCAACATCATCACCGGGGATTTCACCCCCGTCAGCCGTCCCAGCATCTCGGTATGCCCCGGTTCCCGATAACCCGCCCGGTGCAGGACGTGTTTGGCAATGGGCAGAGTGGTCATGGCCGCCACCTGGCCGGCCAGGGCCAGACGCACCGCCGTCTCGATGCTCTCCACCACCAGATGGGCGTGGGCCACATCGGGCTGTCCGTAACGCCAGCGATTCAGGTTGATGGGAGCCGAAAGCGGCCATACCGCGAGGGTGTCCCGGTCCAGTTCGACAGCTTCCCAGGGATTGCTCACCGTTTGACACTTCGGCACCCACCCCCGAGTCTCCCCTTCCCGGATCAACAAACCGGAGTCCCCGATCCACAAGGGACGCGGGCATTCACCCTCTTTGCGACACTCCTCCCGCCACCAGCGCAGAAAAATCTCCACACCGACACCCGCGGGATCTCCCATGGTCACCGCCACGACGGGCGGCAGAGACGCAACGGCTTTCATCGGACTCACATGGTCTCCACATAAGCACGCAGACGCACATCCCGCATCCACTGGCGAAAACGGCTCTGCACCTTGGATTCGTAAACACGGTTCTCCAGTTCCGATCGGGAAGCCTGGGATCGGGCAGAGCTCCCGCCGCGCATATCTTCCAACTTCAGCAGGTGCCAGCCGAATTCACTGCGCACCGGTCCGGAAATCTCTCCTTTGCCGAGGCGCAACAGCGCCCCGTCCAACTCCCCGGAAAGTTCCCCCTGGCCCACCCAGCCCAAATCACCGCCGTCCGAAGCCGTCACATCTTCCGACACCCGCCGGGCCAGCTCGGCGAAATCACCCTTCTCCCGATCCAACTCCCGGCGAAAGGTCGTCAGCTTCTCCCGCGCCGCGGCTACCTCCTCCAGAGAAGCACCACGCTCCACTTTGACCAGAATGTGGCGGATCTTGAACTGCTTATCCTGAGCCGACTCCATCGCCGTCTGCCGGCGGTTGATCAACTGGAAGATATGGAAACCCTGGGAGGAGCGCATGGGTCCGGCAATCTCCCCCCGGGCCAGACGAAACACCGCCTGTTCCACCTCGGAAGGCAGCTCACCCCGTTTGAACCAGCCCATATTGCCCCCCTTCAGGGAGCTGGGATCATCCGAATACTGGCTGGCCAGAGAAGCCAGGCTGACCCCCTGCTGCATCTCCAGCACCATCTGCCGCGCTTTGGTCAGAACTTGTTCCACCGCGCCGTCCGAAGCGTTGGCCGGTGTCGCCAGAAGGATATGGCCCAGTTCGATCTCTTCATCCCGAGAGGCGCTGCCATCGTTGCGCATCAGGGCATCCACCTCCTCCGCACCGACGGTGACCATGGGCTGAATCACCTTCTGGATCAGGCGGCTCTGGATCAGTTGATCCATTACCTCCTCCTGATAGCCCGCCATATCGATGCCTTCCTGCTGCAGGGCTTTCGGAAGCCCTCCGGGAGGAAGTCCGTTCTTGCGCTCGATCCGCGCCAACGCGCTGTCCACATCGGCCTTTTCCACCTTGATGCCCAGTTTCTTGGCCTGTTCTTCCCGCAGTCGACGCAGAACCAGCTCGTCCAACACCCGGCTTCTGACCTTTTCCGCATCCACGGATCCGCCGGAAACACGCAGTTTCTGCATCAACGGACCCATGGTCCGGTTCACCTCGCTCTCCGTGATGATCCGACCTTCCACCACCGCCACAATGCGGTCCAGAACCTCGGCAAGGCTCGTTTCAATCGGCACTGCCCCGACGACAAGCAGGAGGAGAACCCAACCCACTCCCCACCCTTTGCCCGTTCCTCTTCGTTTCATGCCCTGTCTCCCGCACCCCGGAAAAGATGGAATGCTCTCATGCAACATCACGAATCGGCTCCGTAGCCACCCAACCCGCGGAATATCAGTTTGAATCCAACCCACTCCCCGCCGTGATCGGTGGTATTGGCCTCCGCTTTGTGGCCACCACCCAATCGCAGGGACCAGCACTCATGCTGGTAGGTAAATCCCACATCCAGATCCTTCAGTTTCTGATCCGCCGTCGAAACCGTCACCTTCTGATCCCACACCCAGGTATCGGACAGCCGCACCTTGCTGCCGACCAGGAAATCCTCGATGTCCTCCTCCTGAGGAAAACGATGCCAACGCAAGCCGAAATCGTACTGATCCCCCCTGGGAGATTCCCAGACCAGATCGGTTCCCGCCGCCCGGGTCTGACTGTGGTGATGATCGAAACGCCAGTCGCCCAACAGGCTCCACTTCTCGGAAAGATAGAGGCTGACACCCGCCACCACGTCGGAAGTGGCGCGATCCTCCTGGTATTCCCGATGCCCTTCCGGTGCCCAACGTTGTCCCACCGTGACGGAACCCAGCTCCCGAATGCCCTCTCCCTGGAACGGGGGACCGAAAAGCCGCGAGGTCAGACCATACGCCATCCACTGTCCGGAACCGATACGATCCGTTCCGCTGATCTGGTCATAGGCGAAGAGGTTGGCAACGGAAAAATCACGCACCACCCCGCTGCCCACGATATTGAAGGCGTCGTAATTGGGCAGATGATTCTGGGCGGTACTGGAGTGCATCACATATTGAGCCGCCGGTTCCAGGGTATGCCGGAAGAGACGGCCATCCTTGCTGCCCTTGCCGAACCAACGCTCCACCAGGCTGTCGCCCCGCAAGGCGAAAACACCGGATTCCCGATGCCGCCAATCCTCCCCGTCCCGCGCCGTGGGTTGTGGGTCGTTCTGCATCCACCAGCCGGTCTCTTCCACGCCGGCCAATACCTTCAAACGGCCATAAGGACGTTGACCGCGCCATTCCACTCGGGGAAAGAGATCGACCCGCTGGGTATAATCGCCGGCCAACTGGTAGAAATTGTCCATTCGCCCCTGAGTCTGCAACTCGAAGGCGCTGTTGCCCAGGGAGCGTACATCCGACAGAACCAGGTATGGCAACTGTTGCACGGTGAACTCATCCGAGATGGCCTCCAGATCCTCCGTCCAGAAGAACCCGCCCTCCACTCCCGAATAGCCTCCCCGGCGATCCCAGAACCGGTTGGCCGTCACCTTGGATTCCAGATAACGACTGCCGCTGTCCACCAGATTTTGTTCGAAATCGTGGATGAAATCGCGACTGCGGCTGGCTTCGATGTGGGCCATCAGGTTCCAGTCCCCCTCGGTTTGACGGTGGTCGAAGAGGGTCAGACTGCGATAGTCATCCTGAACCATATCGAAGATGTTGTGGGTTTCCAGGCTGCCCTTGTAGTTGGCCCCCAGGTAACGAAACTGCACCTTTCCCATGGGGCCGCGCCGCGTGGTGGGATGAAAGGTCAGAGTGGCATCCCGGTCGGGAGCGATGTTCCAGTAGTAGGGAATGTCGAGTTCAAGTCCGTTGGAACGGCTGTAACGCACGTCCGGCACCAGATACCCGGAGGTGCGCACCTTGCGCACCGGATGCTGCCAATAGGGGGTATAGGCGATCGGCACCCCTTTCATGTAAAGAGTGGCGTTACGCACCTTTCCCTGATTGGTCTCGTAGTCGAGGTCCAGATTGTCGGCTGCCAGATACCAGGGAGCCGGTTCGCACTCGCAGTTGGTGAAGGTCGCCCCCTGAAGTGCCGCGTGGTTGCGATCCTTCAAGTCGATGCGACGGGCCGTGGCCTTGCCGCCTATGCCGGCCAGATCGACCTTCGCGTCCTCCAGGAAGCCTTTTTCCTGATCCATCTGAAAATGAAGTTTCTTCCCGGAAAAGCGGTCGCCATCCCGCTCCAACTCCACCCCATCTTCCGCCTCCACCTCCCGGCTGTCGAGCCGGATCAGTGCCTTGTTGGCGCGCAAACGCAGATCATCGGCCCGCAGCACCCGAACCGTTCCCCCGGCGCGGATCTCCTGCCTGGCGGTATCGTGCTCCATGAAATCGGCTTCGATATCCAGAGGCAACTGACGCAACCCCTGTTTCAATCCCGATTTGGCCAGCGCCTTGGCCTCTTCCAGTTCCGATGGCGTCAGGGGTTCTTTCTCCTCCGCAAGCGGGGGCTCGCCGGCGGGAGCTGTGGTCTGCCCTTCGCTCTGCGCCTCGCCCGCCAAAACCGAACCGGCCAGCAGCCAGGCCAGCATCAACAGGGACAACCGCTCGCCACATCGCTTCCGATGGGGTGCGCCGGCTCCTTGGGTGGTCTTGCGTCCCGTCATGATTTCATACCCCTGATCCCGGGGAACAGCCATCCCCAACCATTTCCGATCAAACGTCCAGCGCACACCATGGAGAAGAAGCCATTTCTTTTCAAGGAATTCCTTTAAAACGACCCGTTCCGGGAAACTCCGCGAGCCATGGGAGCAGGCCCTCTTCCACCCGGCTCCGCACCGTGCCCACCAGACGCAACGAACCGGCAACCACCAGGAGGCCTTCCGGGGGAAGGCGGCGAACGGCTTCGGCAATCCCCTGGGCCGGATCGGCAAAGAGGCGCATCTCCGGTTCCCGGAGCGGCCATCGGGCCGAAAAATGGTCCGGGGCCACCCCCTCGGAAGCATCCACGGGTACACAGAACACCGCGTCCACACACGTCGCGAGATGGCTGACCATTTCCGGCCAGTCTTTGTCCCGCAACGCCCCGAAAAGCAGGATACGGGGGCGGGAACCCAGAGTCTTCAGATAGTTGGCCAGGGTTTCGGCTCCCGCCGGATTGTGGGCTCCGTCCAGAAGCAGGGCGGGGCGTCCGGGAAACCATTCCAGGCGTCCCGGCCAAACAGCGCCCGCGACACCCCGTGCCAAGACCTCCCCCACCACCACTCCCAGACGACGCGCCGTGGCCACCGCCACCGCCGCGTTGTCATACTGATGTTCCCCAGCCAGAGCCGGTGCCGGCATCGGAAGGAGATCATCCCCCTCCTGAAAGGACCAGGTCCCATCCCCCTGCTTCTGCCACTGAAACGCCTCTCCGGAAAAGTGGATATCCACCCCCACCTGCCCGGCACGTTCCCGCAGCACCCGGCTCACCGTCCGGCACTGCCGGGCCGAAACCGCCGCAACGCCCTTCTTCAGGATTCCCGCCTTTTCGAAAGCGATAGCCTCCAGTGTTTCGCCGAGATAGTCCCGATGATCCAGATCGATGCGCGTCAGGACGGTCATCTCCGGACGGATCAGATTGGTGGCATCCAGTCGTCCGCCCAAACCGGTCTCCAGCAACACGACCGCCGGTTTACCCTCCGGATTGTTCCCCGCGAGGCGACCGTCCCCGGCAAAGTGGAGCCAGGCAGCCGCGGTGGTCAGCTCGAAAAAGGTGGCCTCCCCGCTGGCGGGGGCCTGCAATACAGCCTTCAGACAAGCCTCCAGCCCGGCGGCATCGATCTCCTGCCGGTCGATGACCAGGCGCTCCCCGAAACGCTGCAGATGGGGAGAGGTGTAGCGCCCCACATGCCAGCCCGCCTGCAGCAGTATCGCCTCCAGAAAGGCGATGACGGAACCCTTGCCATTGGTTCCCGCCACATGGACATGCCGCAGACGGTCCTGGGGATTCCCCAACCAGGCCATCAAATCGGAGACCCGTTCCAGTCCCAAACGGACCCTCCCCCGAACGGGATGGCGCGTCCGCTCCAGCAAGGCGGCCAGCCGTGTCGACCCGACCTCTTCGGACAAGGAGGTTATCCCTGAGCCGGTTCGACATCAAAAGGCAGTGAAGGATGCGGCGGTATGTACGTATCCTTGTTGCGCCGGTGTCCCAGACGGGAGAGCAGCGAGGCCAGGGTGCCCCGAAGGTCCTTGCGATGGCAGATGAGGTCCACGAAACCGTGTTCCATCAGGTACTCGCTGCGTTGAAAGCCTTCCGGCAGTTTTTCCCGCACCGTCTGCTCGATCACCCGGGGACCGGCGAAACAGATCAGAGCATTGGGTTCAGCCAGAATGCAGTCCCCCAACATGGCGAAGGAGGCCGTGACCCCCCCCGTGGTGGGATCGGTCAGAACCACGATATAGGGCAGAGCCTTCTTGTCCAGACGGGTCAGCACCGCCGAGGTTTTGGCCATCTGCATGAGCGACAGGATGCCCTCCTGCATGCGGGCCCCGCCCGAGGCGGAAAAGACCACGAATCCACAGCCGTGATCCACGGCGGCCAGCACCCCGTGGGCAAACTTGGCACCCACCACGGATCCCATGGATCCGGCCAGAAAGTCGAAATCAAGGGCCGCCACCACCGCCGGAACGCCCAGGATGGCCCCCCGGAACACCACCGCCGCATCGTTGAGCCCCGTGGCCTTCTGAGCCTCCCGCAGCCGGTCCCGATAGCGTTTGAGATCCTTGAACTTCAGCGGATCGGAGGGCACGAGTCCGGGGAAAAGCTCTTCCCGGCCCTGAGGATCCAGGGTGATATCGATGCGACGGCGACAGCCGATGCGAAAATGGTGTTGACACTTGGTGCAGACATTGAGGTTGCGGTCCAACTCCATCTGGAACAGCGCCTGCCCGCAGGACTGGCACTTGATCCAAAGCCCTTCCGGAGGCTGAACCCGGCGGTTGTCCATCTTGATCTTCGGCTTGATGATGCTGGTCAACCAGTTCATCGTCGAACCGAAGCGATCCTGTTGCTGATCGTCACCCATGGTTATCCCCGTCCATTGCCGCAATCGAAAGAGCGCACCTCTTCAACAAACCGGGCCATGCGCAGCGGATCCTTGCGGCCCGGACTCTCCTCCACCCCGCTGGAGCAGTCCACCGCCCAGGGCCGAACCTGACGCAACGCCTCCCCGACATTTTCCGCATGGAGGCCCCCGGCCAGAATCAACGGTTTGGCTACGGTCCACTCCCGAAGCAGGCTCCAGTCGAAGCGTTGCCCCGTACCTCCGAAAGCCCCGGAGACCTTGGCGTCCAACAGAAAGGCCTCCACCTGGTAACGCTCCAGCCCGAGAAGATCCCCCCTCCCCGCCACGCGAACCGCCTTGATCACCCGACAGGGCCAGCCTCGACAGGCTTCGGGGGTTTCATCGCCGTGGAATTGTATCACAGTCAGGCGGCAGGCTGCGATGGCCTCGTTGATCAGAGCCGACGACGCATTGACGAAGAGGCCGACCAGACTCACGAACGGCGGCACCCTCCCGGCCAGGAGTGCCGCCCGCTCCAGGGAGACATGGCGCGGCGAGGCGGGATGAAAAACCAATCCGATGGCGTCCACCCCCAGTTCAACTGCTTTGACAACCTCCTCCTCCCGGGTCAAGCCGCAGATTTTGATACGGGTTCTCATGCTTTCTCCCCTTCGGAGAGGCCACCGAGAAAGGTTGCCAGGGCCTGGCCCGGAACCGCGTGGCGCATGAAGGCCTCCCCGATCAGAAAGGCCGAAACCCCATGCCCCTGCAGGAAACGGATATCCCCCGGCGAGGCGATGCCGCTCTCCGAAACCAAAATCCGCTCCCCCCCCGCCAGGGGCGCCAGGGCGACGGTGGTTTCCAGGCTGGTGTGAAAGGTGGACAAATTGCGATTGTTGATACCGATCAATGGAATGGGCAGGGTCAGGGCCTGTTCCATCTCCGGTCGGTCATGCACCTCCATCAGCACATCGAGGCCGTATCGGGTGGCGGCATCCAGCAACTCCCCCGCCTGAGCCGGGGAGAGCGCCGCCATGATGAGCAGAATCGCATCCGCGCCCACACCCCGGGCCTCGGCCACCTGATAGGGATCGACCAGAAAGTCCTTGCGCAGCACCGGCAGGGGCACGCTGGCCCGGATGAGGGGGATGAAATCGAGATCACCCTGGAAAAAATCGCGATCCGTCAGACAGGAGATGCAGGCCGCTCCCGCCGTGGCATACCCGGCGGCGATGCCCTCCGGCAGAAACGGTACCCCTGCGGGCAACAGCACCCCCTTGGAAGGGGAAGCCCGTTTCACCTCGGCAATGATGGCCACCCCACCACTCCGGGCCGGTTGGGCCACGGCGTCGACAAAGCCTCTCTTGGCAGGCTGGGAGAGCCCCCGCTCCAGCCAGTCGTTTTCCGAACAGCGCCGCCGGGAGGCGATGATCTCCTCACGCTTGCGGGCGATAATGCGTTGCAGAATATCGGCAGCCATGACGGATCAGCCACCCCCCTCGGCTGCGGAACCGGCGCACAGGGCGATCAGCTTTTCCAGGGAGGCCATGGCCGCCCCGCTGTCGATCGATCTGGCTGCCAGGAGCAAACCCTCACGGAGGTCAGCGGCCTGATCGGCCACATACAGCGCCGCAGCGGCATTCAACAGGACGATGTCCCGCGTCGGCCCCTCCTCTCCCGAAAGAATGGCCCGGGTGATGGCGGCGTTCTCCTCCGCGTCCCCTCCCCGCAGAGTCTCCGAGGTCACACACGCCAATCCCAACTCACCCGGATGAAGGTCGTATTCCAGCACCTGGCCGTCGGGCAGCAGCTCCGCCACCTTGGTCGATCCGGTCAGGGTGATCTCATCCAAGCCGTCGCTGCCATGCACCACCATGGCTCGCCGGGAACCCAGCATGCCCAGAACCTTGGCCAACGGTCCGGTCCACTCGGAGGAAAACACGCCCATGACCTGACGGGAAGCCCCCGCCGGATTGGTCAGCGGCCCCAGGAGGTTGAACACCGTCCGCAAGCCCAGCTCCTTGCGAGGCCCCATGGCATGGCGCATGGCCCCATGGTGACGGGGGGCGAAGAGAAAACCGATATGCGCCTCCCGCAGGCAACGCTCCACCAGGGAGACCTCCACCTCCAGCCGCACCCCCAGCGCCTTGAGCAGATCCGCCGAACCGCTGCGGGAGGAGATGGAGCGGTTGCCGTGTTTGGCCACCGTCACCCCGCAACCGGCCACGACAAAGGCTGCCGTGGTGGAGATGTTGAAGGTGCCGGAGCCATCGCCCCCGGTGCCGCAGGTATCCACCACGATGCCTTCGGCCTTGACCGCCACGGCCATCTGCCGCATGGCCGCCGCCGAGCCGGCTATCTCCTCGACCCGCTCGCCTTTCATGCGCAGAGCGACCAGGTAGGCCCCGATCTGCGCATCGGTCATCTGTCCGGACATGATGGCCAACATGGTTTCGCGGGCCTGCTCCCGGGTCAGGTCTTTCCCGGCAACCAGATGGGCAATGACTTCTTGGGGCGTCACGGCGGGATTCTCCTAAACGGGGGTCTCCAGGAAATTGCGCAGCAAGGCGTGTCCACTTTGAGTCAGAATCGATTCCGGGTGAAATTGCACCCCCTCCACCGCGTACTCCCGATGGCGCAGGCCCATGATCAAACCATCCTCCGTCCAGGCCGTCACCTCCAGACAGTCCGGCAGGCTGGAACGCTCCACGATCAGGGAGTGGTACCGGGTCGCTTCCAGAGGATTGGGCAGGTTGCGAAACAGACCCACATCGGCATGATGGATGGCGGAGGTCTTGCCGTGCATCACCCGAGGAGCCCGAATGACCCGTCCACCGAAGGCCTGCCCCATGGCCTGATGCCCCAGGCAGACCCCGAGAAGAGGGATCTTTCCGGCGAAGTGGCGAATGGCCTGAATCGATATGCCGGCCTTGTCGGGACTGCATGGTCCGGGCGAGATGGCGATCCGCTCGGGAGCCAAAGCCTCGATCTCCTCCAGGGTGATGGCATCGTTGCGATAGACCGCCACCTCCGCACCCAACTCGCCGAAATACTGCACCAGGTTGAAGGTGAAGGAGTCGTAATTATCGATCATCAAGAGCATGGCAGCCACTCCGTCCCAGTCTTCCGCCCATCGCGAGCCCCGGGAGGATTATTTCATGCGCACCCCTCGCGGGCAACCGATACTGGAACAATGCCCCGGAAACAAGAAAGCCGCCCTCAAGGGGCGGCTTTCCATCGGCGCGGAACAGCGAGGAACTACTTGACGGCCACCTGCGCCGTCTCGGTGAAGGATTCCCCCTTGTTGTCCTTCCAGGTCACCTGCACCGGCCCGGAAGCGGTGGCCTTGAGCTTGAAGGAGAAGAAGGGATTCTTGGAGATGCCCCCGGTCCACTGGGAACGAATGATCTCTTTGCCCAGATAGGTGACCACCACCTCTTCCACAAAATGGGCGGGTACGGTCTCACCGGAATTGGGATCCTTGCGCAAACCGCTCTCCATGGGATGGGTCAGCAGGGTTTTGACTTCGACAACGGCGCCTTTGTCAACCGGCTCCGAAGAGATTTTCACTTTGGGATTGCCAACATCGGCCATCGGATCTTCCTTTCGTCAAACGATCAAGAGCGATTGGGGTGTCGAAGCGGGGTCAACCGGAGCAACCGCCGGCGGCCACGTCCACATCCTTGCCGACACCGAAGAGCTTGCCGGCATTGTTCTTGGCCACCACCCGGATTTTGGAAGGCCCGGCCATCTTGATGCGCAGTTCGAACTCGACCACCCCCACCTCCGGGGTGAATTTGAACACACCCACCAGCGGTTTGGGATTCTTGTCCACGAAGATGGCCACACTCTCGATGAAATTCCCGGCTTCCTGGGGATGATCCACCTTGATGGGCAGACGGACCAGGGCGCCGTTTTCAGCCTTGGCGGGAACATCCAGATTGACCTTTTCGTGGGCCACTTCACCCGCCCCGAGAGTCTCCTTGATCAAGGCGGCGATATCGACCTCCTCGGCCATGGCCGGGCGTGAAAGCCCGACGGAGCCGACTGCGGCCAGACACGCGCCAGCCACGCCGACCGTACCCAGAAAACCTCTTCGCGAAACGTGCTGATGTGCTTGAGCAGACATGGACAGTTCTCCCACTCCCATTCGTTCAATGGACACCCGGAGCGATCCCGGGAATGACTAGGGCGCGATGACATTCACCATCTTTTGGCCCCTGGCGGCGTTGCAATCCGGTTCGGAATGCTCATGTAGGCGAACTACATTCCGCTTCCTCACCGTCTTGCGCCTTGCCAGGAACCAAAATCTGGCAAA
>JADGAQ010000009.1:31003-49512 GCA_015231925.1 Magnetococcales bacterium | reverse complement strand
TAATCGCCCCCGGACCCCCGTATTAATGAACGAATGAAACAGAAATGGAATTACTTCCAGGTAAATACCCGGTGATCCAGGCAGGGAATCCAGCCACGGTAACGGGTGACACGCACCGGGTCCACCTCGGCCATGGCGAAACCTTCCCCGTCGGGACAGCAAGCCACCACGGTTCCCCACGGATCCACGATCATGGAACGCCCATAGGTGCGTCGCCCGCCCGGATGCTGTCCCCACTGCCCGGCAGCCAGCACATAGCTGAAATTCTCGATGGCCCTGGCCCGCAACAACACCTCCCAATGATCCTTGCCCGTGGTCAGGGTAAAGGCGCTGGGCACGGAAAACAGAATGGCTCCCATATCCACCAGCTTGCGGAACAACTCCGGAAAACGCAGATCGTAACAGACCGTCAGGCCCAGCACCCCCCAGGGGGTGGAAACCACCACCGGATCGTGGCCCGGTTCCACCACGTCCGATTCCAGATAGGTCTGCCCGCCGCCAAGGTTGGCGTCGAAGAGGTGGATCTTCTTGTAGCGGGACTGAATGCGCCCCTTGTCGTCCACCAGCAGGGAGACGTTGGCCACCCGTTCCCCTTCGGTGGCCAGGGAAATGGAACCGCCGACGATCCAAACCCCCAACTTCCGGGCATAATCCCGCAAGAACTGGATGGAGGGACTCGTTTCCGGATCCTCCCGATTGCGACGCCGCTCCTCGTCGTTGGCCCCCATGTAGGAGAAGTTCTCCGGCAGAACCAGCAGGCGCGCCCCATGGTGAGCCGCCGATTCCAGAAGGCGGCCCGCCCTCTCCAGATTGCGATTGCGATCCGAACCCGAGCAGAGTTGAATGACGGCCGCGGTGACCGGCTCCAAATCCATCCTGTCCATGGCCATGATTCGCCCCTCTAAACCGGAGCCAGCAGCGGATCGAGTTCTCCGGCGGCGTCCAGGGCATGCAGATCGTCGCAACCTCCGATATGCCGTTCCCCGATGAATATCTGGGGCACGGTCTTGCGCCCGTTGCTACGGGTCAGCATCTCGTCGCGACGATCCGGTTCCTTGTCCAGGTTGACTTCGGTAAAGGCGACCTGCTTACGTTCGAGGAGGCGTTTGGCCCGAACACAATAGGGACAGGTGGTGGTCGAAAAGATGAGAATCTCCGGCATGGCTCACTCCAGGTGGAAGCGGTTTCCCGTAAACGTGCAATGAACCGAACGAACCGGCAAGGCCAGTCGCGGCACCACCCCGAAACATGGCATCACCAGGGGTGGGGGTGCAAGGAAAGACGAGAGGAAAGGCCCATTTTTCCTTCGGAACATCCCGGAAGAGGGAAGACGGGGAGCATCATCGAGGGGTTCGGGGCAGCTCCCCTGGACCTCTTCTTTCCGCTTCACAACGTGCGGGCAAAACAGGCGATCATCACCCGTGACGCCCCCGCCCGATACAACGTCGCCACCGCATTCTGCAGTGTGGCTCCCGTGGTCATGACATCGTCAAGCACCACTACGGTACGCCCCTTGACCACGGCAGGCCGCGCCCAGAAGGCTCCCATGAGGTTTTTGACCCGCTCGGCGCGACTCAATCGGGTTTGCGGCAGGGTCCAGCGCAGGCGCAACAGGGCCTTGCTGTGCAACGGCACACCCAGTCGCCGCGCCACCTCCCGGGCCAACAGTGCGGACTGATTGTATCGCCGCCGGATCAGCCGCCAGGGGTGCAGCGGAATGGGAACAACCATGTCGGGAGCCTGCCGTGACAGCGCTTCTCCGCACTCCTGCCACCACAACTCCCCCATCAACGCGGCCCACTCGGTGCGGTCCCCGAATTTCAGCCCGGTCACCAGTTGATCCACCGGCTCCTGAAAAACGAAAGGGCAAAAGAACCCCTCCCCGACACGGCTCTCCCGGCGACAGATGGCACACCCCTCCGGCAACTCCCCCGGAAAGAGCATGCCGCAACGCCGGCAAACCCCTTCCGGAAGCTTGGGCAGACTTGTCCGACAGGCGTGACACAACAAGGTCTCTCCGATCGGTTCGCCCTGACACAGGGGACAAAATCGCGGAAAGAGTCCATCGAGCAGACGGGCGATCATGGCCGAGATCCAACCCTTTTCAATCCACGCCACTGGGGGTATCTATGAAGCCTCACTCCTTCTCCTGCCAAGGCATGTTTCCCCATGGACGATTCCCCTTCCGAGCCCCTTACACAAACCCTGACGCCACCGCCGCCGCGTCTTGATGCACGGCGCGTGCGACGGGCCATCTCCCGGGTGACCTCCGGGGATCCCTCCACTCTGCCCCTGCTGCCCCAGGTCAGCCGACTGTTGGTGGAAAGACTGGAGGAGATCCGCCTGGAACCGGCGCGTATCCTGGAACTGGGCTGCCGCAGCGGAACCACCCCCGCTCTCCTTCACGCCCGGTATCCCAAGGCAACCCTGATCAGCGGGGCCTTTACCACCCCGTTGCCGCCCCGTCCGGAAAGCGGCAGCCTCTTTTGGCGCCGCCCGCTGCCCGGATTGGTGCTGGAAAGCCATCGTCTGCCCTTTGCCACCGGATGCTTCGACCTGGTGGTCTCCTCCCTGGCGCTGCACTGGTGGGGAGCCTTGCTGCCCTCTTTGCGGGAGATCCGCCGGGTCATGGCCGACAACGCACTGCTGCTCTTCACCGTACCGGGAAGCGAAACCCTGCGCGAGCTGAACCAGGCCCTGACAAGCCACGACACCGCCCGGGGGGGACGTGTCTGGCCCAGAATCGCCGCTTTTCCGGATCTGGACGAACTGGGTCGGATGATGCAGGGGGCGGGGCTCTCCCTGGTGGTGGTGGATCGGGAGAAGATCACCCCCACGGTGCCGTCGGTCCGTGATCTGGCGCTGTTGCTGCGCCGTCTCGGAGCGGGCAACCACCACCACCTGCGTCCCTCGGGATTGTCAGGCAGCGCGTGGTTCAACCGCATGGAACGGCACTATCGTTTGCAAGCGGGTCTGGATGAGCGACAGGCGTTACCCGTCACCATCGACATTCTCTTTGGCCACGGCTGGAAGAATCCGACCAAATCCTGAGGCCGGGGCAGACGGGAACCTTCGGGAAAGGAGCCCCCTCGGTGGCCCTTGTCAAAACAACCGTTGCCAAATCGGCGGTTTGGGCAACTCACAGACGGCATCGTTCCATTCCGGCACAGGCTCCGGTTCCACACGGGAGAAGACCCACCAGGGTTTGATGCCCTTCGACGTCCCGCAGCCGCATCCCGCCCGGCGGGGATGGAACACCTTCACCAACAACGGATCCTCCATGGCCTGCACATAGACCATGGTGGTCCACACACCACGCTCTTCCCGCAAGATTTCATCCACCAGTTCCCGCAGGCGGGTCGTGACCCGTTCGCCGCTTTCCGGCGCTCCGTGAGGCTGCCCCGGCGCAACGGCATACCAGGAATCGTAACCGGCCATGCGCTGACACAGATTTTCCAGATCATCCACCCGGATCATGCCATCGAAACGTCCGTTCAACAAACTGCGAAACCCCGCCATCGTCTTACCTTTCCGCTTTGCGTTCCCGCCCGAAAAGAGGTAATACCACTCCGACAGGCACAATGAAAGCCCCTTTTCAATCCATCCCCGTCTATTCCGGGAGAGACTCGTCATGGCTGTCGGTCCCATTGCCACTGTGCTGCTGCCCCCCGTGGCAGGTTTTCAACTGGCCGCCACGGCTGCCGGCATCAAGAAGAAGGCGGGGCTGCTCGACCTCCTCCTGGTAACCAGCGCGGATCCCTGCGCCGTGGCCGGGGTGTTCACCACCAACCGCTTCGCCGCCGCGCCGGTGGTGCTGTGTCGGCAACACCTGAGCCACGGCAAGGCCCGCGCCCTGGTGGTCAACTCCGGAAATGCCAACGCCGGATTGGGCGCGGTCGGACTCGAAAACGGGCGGCGTGTCATCAGCCAACTGGCCGAAGCCCTCCAGGTGGACGAAGCGGAGATCTTCATCGCCTCCACCGGCGTCATCGGCGAACCCCTTCCCGTGGAACGTATCGCGTCCGCCCTGCCCCTGCTGCTGCGCAACAGGAATACCGACTCCTGGGAAGCGGCGGCCCAGGCCATCATGACCACCGACACCTTCCCCAAGAAGGCCTTCCGGCAGTTCGACCTCGACGGACATCCCGTCACCGTCTGCGGGTTTGCCAAAGGGGCGGGCATGATCCACCCCAATATGGCCACCCTTTTGGCCTACTGCTTCACCGATGCCGCCATCGACTCCCCCACCCTGCAAACGTTGCTGTCCGGCGCCGTCGACACGAGTTTCAACGCCATCACCGTGGATGGGGATACGTCCACCAACGACACTCTGATGGTCTTCGCCTCCGGTGCGGCCCACAACCCGGTCATCACCGATGCGGCTTCTCACGGAGCCGCCCTTCTGGGGCAGGCCCTCACCGAAGTCTGCCAGGAGCTGGCCCGATTGATCGTGCGGGACGGGGAAGGCGCTACAAAATTTCTCACCATCCGGGTTCACGGCGCCGGCACCGATGCCCAGGCCAAACAGGTCGCCAAAGCGGTGGCCCACAGCCCCCTGGTCAAAACCGCCTGCGCCGGCTCCGACCCCAACTGGGGACGTATTCTGGCGGCGGTGGGTTACGCCGGGGTGCCGTTCGACATGGAGGAGGTAGGTATTTCCCTGGGGGAGGCGGAGATCGTGCGCGGCGGCATGCGCGCCCCGGATTACCGGGAAGAGATGGGCCAAGCGGTGATGTCGCGCCCTGAAATCGACATCACCATCCGCTTGGGATCGGGGCCGGGGGAGGGTACTGTCTGGACCTGCGATTTGACCCATGAGTACATTGCCATCAATGCCGACTATCGGAGTTGAGTTTATCCACCCTCTCTTTCAGACGATCCCACTCCTCCACGGCATTCCGCAATGACGGCGGTGTTGTGTTGTATCTCTCTCGGAGGGCTTTCGGAAGCCCTCCGATCAAGGATTTGATATCGCCATCATTGATCTTTGCCTTGTAATTATTCGCTTCATCAATATCCTCGTCGGTAAACTTGAGCCACGCCAGCCATGTTTCGATATTTCGTCTTGGAATAAAGCGCGCGAGGACAACTTTTTTATTCGATAAATCCACCGAGATATCAATCTGTCTATATTCATCTTGTGACGCTGCTTTATCTGCATCCATCACAACAATCACGATTCGCCTAACATCCGTTTTAACAGCTCCTTTGACAACAGCATCGGCATGGGTTCGAACGAACTGTTCCCCGGACCCGATAGAACCACGTGGCACGGGGGTGATGCGCCGGGAAGGAACTTTTTTTGTCCGCAGAAAAGCCGAAATGGCCCGCTCAGTCCGGACATCCTCACAAAGAATCGTGAATTGCCAGCCATCGAACAAATCCACCTTCAGCCCTCCGTGATCCAACCCTGCTCTACCAGGATCGACAGGGGCAACTCCTTTTCCCGGTCTCCATCCAGCATATTCCTCTTTCGAGTCATGCCATTCTGGCAATACAGCCATGTTATATCATCCATTGCAAAACCATCCATGATGCGTGGATGATGGGACAGCATCAAATATTGTGAAGAAGATTCTTCCTCCTGGTCGTAGTATTCCAAGACCATCTGAAACCAGTGCTGCACCTCCGGAAGGGCCAGATAATTTTCAGGTTCATCAAACAATACGGTACACTTTCGATTAGAATAAGCAACTAAAATAGAGTACAATACTATGAGTGCTTTCTGCCCATCGGATAGCTGATTGAACTCCAGGTTGGAAACCTTCTTCCCAACTCCAAATACACGCGCTTGCAACCGATACAAACTGCCCGATTTACTGAAAGAGAGGGAACTGAAATATCCTTCCATAATATTTTTCAGTGTTGCTACTATTTCATCTTGGATTTCCGGTTCCTGAAGCACGATGCGGTTGTACCAAGCCGCATAATTGGACAGATCCGCTTGCAGCATCTCAGCCAACTCAACACATTCCTGTCCCAACAACGATGGGTTGAAACGCACCAGGCAGAGCCCTTCCCGCAACCAGTTCTTGAACCATTGCAGGCGGCGGTTTTCCCGATGTGGCATCAACCAACCTATCCCGGAACGACTCCAGTCCGTGGGAAAAACCGGACCTTCCCTCTGTACGGCATCGTCCCGAAACAATTGAGCCAGACCTCTCGCCTGTTTTCTGCCGTCAACCTCCTCGACCTTGATCTCGAAGACAAACAGGTTCTCCTCGTTGAAGGTCAGTCTCTCCTCCCACACGCGGCAGCGGTTGCCTTCCAAATCCAGATCGATCACCAGACGATAGCGGTAAATCCCGCCGTTTCCCTCCACCGTCAGTTCGAAACTCTGCCTCGGTTCGGGATGTTCCCGCATCCAAAAGGGAAAGTCCCGAGCCAGAAAAACCTCTCCAACATCCCGTTGCTCGACAATATAACGACGAATCTTGTCGAGCGCGTCGAACAGCGAACTCTTGCCGGAACCGTTTTCCCCCAGAAAGAGGCCCAGCCTCCGCAATTCCACGTCGAAATTGACCAGACAGCGGAAATTGTCGATGTAGAGCCTCTTCAACACGGACCGACCCTCCCAAACAGCGAAAAGGCATGGACAGAACCCGCGCCATGCATACAATTCCAGCTACACAACAAGATGTCCCATTGAAACGGATGGTATCATATGGTTCAGACCCCAACAAGCACGCCCTCCCCGGTGCCCCTCTCCTGGCCGGAGATCGACACCGTCCTGCTCGACATGGACGGCACGCTTCTCGATCTGGCCTTCGATGACCGTTTCTTCCGGGAGATCGTGCCCGCCGCTTACGGGCGTCGCCACGGTCTGGCCTTCGAGGAGGCCCGGCATCGGGTCTTCGCCGCCTACAAGACGGTGGAACGCACCCTGCCCTGGTACGACATCGACTACTGGAGCGAAACCCTGGAGATCGACGTGGCCGCCCTGAAGACGGATCACGCCGACGGCATCCGATTGCTGCCCCATACCCTGACCTTTCTGAAAGCGTTGCAGGTTTCCGGAAGAACCCTCTTCCTGGTCACCAACGCCCACCCCTCCTCCCTCTCCCTGAAGATGGCCCAAACCGGCATTGCCCCCTACTTCCGGGCGATTCTCTCCAGCCATCAACTGGGCCTGCCCAAGGAAGAGATCACCTTCTGGGCACGTCTGGCGGAAAAACTGCACCTCGATCTCAACACCTGCCTGCTCATCGAGGATGCCGAAGCGGTGTTGCGCTCGGCCCGGCGGGCCGGGATGCCCCATCTGTTGCACTGCGCCGCCCCGAGTTCGACCCTGCCGACCCGATATTCCGCCGAATTTCCATCCGTGGCCCGCCTGACGGAACTTCTGCCAATTCCTGGTATCGAAATTGCTAGGAACATGATATAAACAACGAGGCAAACGTTGTCCGGCAGGAGGGGATATGGGCGTTCTTTCGGGGTGGTTCAATGGCCCCATGCGCCATTTGGGCGTGCGATACGAGGATGGGGAGTATATCTTTCGTCAGGGGGATACCGGAGAGACCATCTATTCGGTGCAGGAGGGCCACGTCGAAATTCTGGCGGCCCGTGAGGGGTGTCAGGAGATGGTTCTGGCCGTTCTCGGCCCCGGAGAGCTTTTCGGCCTCACGGTGTTGACCGGCGATTTCGTGCGCACCGTCACCGCTCGCGCCAAAGGAAACGCCCGCGTGCTTTCCGTGGATCGGCTCACCCTGGTGCGGCAGATGCACACCGATCCCGCGCTGACCTTCCGTATCCTCGCCCAGAGTCTGGAGCGCCTGCGGGAGTTGACCCGTTCCCTGCCGTGCCCCGGAACCACCCTCGCAGGCGAAAAAGAGATCGCTCTCTCCCTTCCCTGACATCACACTTTCGCCGGATCCTCCTCCAAGGCCAGCAGGTCGATGCCCGCATAACGGGCAATCTCCACGGAGCGGGGATCCGGATAGGTTCCGCCGAAGACCACCTTCTCGATGCCGACGTTGGCCAGGGCCCCCATGCAGGAAGCACACGGCTGACAGGTCACGTAGACCGTGGCCCGCTCCAGCGACATGCCGTAACGCGCCGCGTTGGCAATACCGTTGATTTCGGCATGAGCGCAGACACAGAGATCCAGCCCCTGCCCCGAAGGAATGCCCTTCTCCCGGCGAATACAAACGGAAGGATGCGGATAGCCGCTGGGCACCCCGTTGAACCCCGTTGCCAGCAGCCGTTTGTCTCGCACAAAGACCGCACCCACCTTGCGCCCCGAGGCGCAGGTACTCATTTGGGAGGCCAACCGGGCGGCATCCATCCAGTGGCGGTCCCATGAAGGCCGTTGCACGTTTTCACCATCCGTTTCAGCCATGTTCCGACATTCCCGACTTGCGATAAACTACCCCGTTACCACCCGATTCCGCCCCAAACGCTTGGCCTGATAAAGCGCCTCATCCGCCAACTGAACCGCCTCCCCCGGACCGTCCCCCGGTTGCGGCGAAGCGACGGTCACGCCGATGCTCAAGGTGACGACCTTGGCGACCTCCGAACACTCATGGGAAATGGCCAGAGCCTCGACGGCCGCCCGCAGATTCTCCCCCACCTGGGCCGCGCCGGAACCATCCCCGATCTCCGACAGGACCACGGCGAACTCCTCCCCCCCGTAACGGGCCACCAGATCGCCGGGCCGTTTCAAGGTACGCTCCAGGGTTTCGGCCACACCGCGCAGGGTGGCATCCCCCGCCTGATGTCCATAGGTGTCGTTGAAGCGTTTGAAGTAGTCGATATCCACCAGCATGAGAGCCAACTTCTCCTGCTGCCGGGCCGCCCGACGCCACTCCTTCTGCAGAAACTCGTCCAGGTAACGCCGGTTGGCAATACCCGTCAGCCCGTCCAGGAAGATCAGCTTCTGCAACTTGCGGTTGGCCTCCGCCAGCTTGCGGGTCACCTCCAGCAGTTCCAGTTCACGCGCCTTGCGGGTATCCATCTCCTGTTTGAGCCGCAAGGCCGAGCGTACCCGCGCCGCCAACTCCACGGCCACCACCGGCAGATTGAGATAGTCCACCGCACCGGCGGAAAAGAGCATGGCCAGCCTTTCCACCGACTCCTGAGAGGTCAGGGCGATGATGGGTACATCCCGGGTATGTTCGGCGTTGCGAATCTCATGGCACAGTTCGCGGCCTTCTCCCTCCCGCATGGTCCCGTCGACCAGGATCAGGTCGAGACCCGGCACGGCGGTACCCGGATCGTCGAGACCCAGAATGCGGTAGACATCCCCAAGGGAATTGGCAATAACCAAATCGCCAAAGCCCTCCTCGCGCAGGAGCGCTTCCAATTCCTGGCGAATAGGCATCGACTGGTGCGCGATCAGAATGCCCATGACACCTCCTTCCCGAGAATCCGGACGAACGGCAGGACGCCGCCTCGAACAGTATACGAAGGATAAAGGATTAAAACCAGAAAAGGCGGCTTAAAGAGCCGCCTTTTCTGGAATACGGAATCCTCAAAGGATCAGAAACGCTCGAATTCGCTGTCACCGACCGGTTCGTCGTCCATATCGAGACTCACACCGCCCCCTTTGGCTGCCGGTTTGGCCCGCGCCGCAGGTGCCGCCTTGGCACGCGGGGCCGGCAAAGCCGCCACCGGGCGTTTGGCCGGGGCCCGGGAGGTCGCCGCCGGGCCGCTTTTGCGGGAGGTGGTGGAGGATGAGCCCCCATGCCCGCCACTCACCCGGAAGAATCCGATCGCTTCCGCCAGTTTCTTGGCCATGGAAGCCAGCTCTTCCGCCGTGGCCGCCATCTCTTCCGAAGCGCCGGCGTTCTGCTGGATCACCTGATCCAACTGCTGAATGGCTCCGTTGATCTGGGAAGCCCCCTGACTCTGCTCGTTGGATCCGGCGGAGATCTCCTGCACCAACTCGGCGGTGCGCTGAATATCCGGCACCAGCTTCTTGAGCAGATTGCCCGCCTTTTCCGCCACATCGACGCTGGATGCGGAAAGATGGCCGATCTCACCCGCCGCCGACTGACTGCGTTCCGCCAGCTTGCGCACTTCGGCGGCGACCACCGCGAAGCCCTTGCCGTGTTCACCGGCGCGGGCGGCTTCGATGGCGGCGTTCAGGGCCAGAAGGTTGGTCTGACGGGCGATTTCCTCGATGATGGAGATCTTGGCGGCAATCTCCTTCATGGCCGTCACCGCCTGCTCCACCGCCTTGCCGCTCTCCACCCCGTCCTGGGCCGCCTGCCGCGAAATGCGGTCGGTCTGCTGGGCGTTTTCCGAGTTCTGGGCAATGTTGGAGGCCATCTGCTCCATGGCTGCGGAGGTCTCCTCCACCGAAGCCGCCTGTTCCGTGGCTCCCTGAGAGAGTTCCCCGGAACTGGCCTGCATGGCCATGCCGCTCTCCGTCACCGATTTGGAGGCCTCCTGGACTTTGAGGACCACGTCCCGCAAATTGGTCACCATCTCTCCCGTGGCCGCCACGGTCAAGCCGATATCGTCACGGCTGCGGGCTTCGGGAACGGTGACGGTCAGATCGCCCTCGGCAATCCGGGAAATCAGGGCGCGCAGTTCGCTGACCGGCCCGATGGCCAGGCGTTTCACCAGGGTGAAGATCACCAGTCCGATGAGAACGATACTGCCCAGGGCCAGACCCAGAATTTTGAGCAGGGCTTCCTGCACATGGGCCTGCATCGGTTTGAGATCGGCCAGAATTTCGAAGGCGCCCCGTTGCTCACCGTAGGACCAGCCCTCCATGCGAATTCCCAGGGGATCGTACCCCTTGCCTTCCGGATAGTCCCGCTCCGTGCCGTGGCAGACCATGCACTCCCGATTCAGAACCACCGGGCGCATGTAACGCAGCACATTCTGTTCGTGGTCGATCTGCCAGAATTCGTCCTTGTCCTCCCGGGACATCTTTTCGAGCATCTCCCGCTCGATGGGGGAGGCTTCGTTTTTGGGATTGCGGGCCCCGATACGGGTGACGCGGAATTCGTGGTGGGCGTCCTTGGCCTTCTGCTGGCCGATGGTCCACCCGGCTACGATGGGGATGGTCTGATAGAAACGGGTCTTGCGGGCGGCCTGAATGATCTCTTCCTGACTGCGGGCGTTGGATTTGCGAACCTCTTCCTGAGCTTCCTTGACCAGGGACTCATCGAACATCTTGTCCCGCCCCAGGCCGGCAATATAGTTGCGGGCGCTTTCCGCCTGAACGACAATGCTACGCGCCTGAGCAATCATCGCATCCATCGAATCGACTTCGATGCGATTCTTAACCATAAAAACAACAAATACAAACGACAATATTACTATGAGTACAGCAGAAAGGATGATTCGCGTCCCAAAGTTTACATCTTTCAGAGCATTCATTCGCCCCATCCTCCGGACAACAAAGAGCTATTCCCAACGGACGGCTCTTTATATCTGAAAATGGGAACCATCACCAGGAAACGACAGCAAAATCGGTAAAATTTTTCAGATATCCTGTCGGTCGAAATCGCGCACTCCCTGCAAAAATTCGCTCAAAACACCCACGAGTCTCGTCATCTCCCTCTCCTCGGGCGGCACCTGCAAGGTCAGGGACAGCTGCATCCACGAAGCCAGACAGGGAGCGCCCACCCGGGCCGCGATCGGCAGAAGTGCCTCCATCGCGGAACGCTCCCGCTGCAGTTGATTCACCATGCGCAGCACCACCTCCTCCGCCATCGTCTTCCCGGCCAGCTCCGCCAGCTCCTCCCGGAATCCCTCGGGATCGGGAATGTAAGGATTGGAATAGAGCTTTGCCCCGGCATAGGCCCGTTCCACGACTCCCCCCAGACAAAAGCGCAGAACCTGGGTATTCTTCTCCCGCTCGCGCATGGTGCTGCGCTCCTCGAAGATTTTCAGAGCCAGCACCAGAAAAGCCCCTTCCAGACAGAAGCCGATCAGGACGGGCAACATGGTCCGGGTCAAATCGGTTTGCCAATAAAGCCAGAAGGTCAAAAACGGCGTTGCGGCGAGAAAGACGAAGAAAAAGATGATATTGAAGAGAACGATCCCCTTGACGAAGGCCACCCGGGACCGTTTGGCCCCTGGCGTCCCTTCGGTCGATTTCAGCTCCTCATCGGCCATGATTACCTCCAAAACAAGCAAGTGTCTAATGAACGGAGTTGGCGGAGTCCGTCAGCAGGCTCTCCATGCGCTCCCCGACAAAAATGACCAATCCCGTTTGCCGCAACATTCCGTCACCCATGAATTCGAAGGCATAGACGCGCCGCAAATGCCATCTTCGCCCCGAACGAACCGGTCGCAGGCTGATCAGGACCACGGTTTCATCGAGCAGAACCACCTCCATCTCCCGACAAATCCGGCTGACCACGTTCCAGGCCAGTTCACGGGCCTTCATGTGCCAATGCCACCATGCCAGGATCAGGCCCAGTCCTGTCAACAGGTAAAGTTCCACGAAGGCCAATCCCCTTTTCGGCTTGCCCAATGCCCCTGCCGGGAGCATTATGCCACGTTTGGTTGAGGCAGGATACCACCTTGCCACAGGTTCCCTTTTTCGCATGAGGTCCGCATGCCTCTGATTCAACTGGCCCAGGTAACCCTGGCTTTGGGCGGACCGCCCCTGCTCGATGAAGCCAATCTGGTTCTCGACAAAGGGGAACGGGTCTGTCTCATCGGTCGCAACGGCATGGGCAAAACCACCCTGCTGCGCCTGCTGGCGGGAGAGATGCCACCCGATCAGGGAGAGGTGGTGCGTGCGCCGGGTCTGCGTATCGCCCGACTTCCCCAGGAGGTGCCCGAGCTGGGCGGACTCTCCACCCTGGAGGTGGTGGCCCGTGGTTTCGGCGACGAGGCGGGCCGGGCGGTGGCCGCCTGGCACCAGATGGAGAAAACCGGCGTCACCGGCTGCGCCCTCACCCCCGATCAGGTGCATGACGCCATGCTGCACCTGGACGGCTGGGGCATGGAAAGCGCCGTACTGGCCCAACTGACCCGCATGCAGCTCGACGGGAGCGCACCCTTCGCCAGCCTCTCCGGCGGCACCCGGCGTCGCGTGCTGCTGGCCCAGGCCCTGGTCACCTCCCCGGACCTTCTGCTGCTCGACGAACCGACCAACCATCTGGATATCCAGGCGGTGGAGTGGCTGGAAAATTTCCTCCTCACCTGGCCCCAGGCACTGCTCTTCGTCACCCACGACCGGGCCTTTCTGCGCCGTCTGGCCACCCGCATCCTCGAACTGGACCGGGGGCGCCTCACCTCCTGGCCCGGCAACTATCAGAACTATCTGGACGGCAAACAGGCGGCACTGGAGGTCGAAAGCAAACAAAACGCCCTGTTCGACAAAAAACTGGCCCTGGAGGAGGTCTGGATCCGCAAGGGGGTCAAAGAGCGGCGCACCCGCAACGAAGGACGGGTGCGGGCCCTGCTGGAGATGCGCAAACAGCGGCGGGCCCGTCGGGACACTCCCGGAAGCGCCTCCTTCACCATCTCCGACGGTCAACGTTCCGGGCGCCTGGTCATCGAAGCCCGCAAGCTCACCTACGCCTGGGAGAACAAACCGATCGTGCGGGATTTTTCCACCACCATCCTGCGGGGTGACAAGGTGGGCATCATCGGTCCCAACGGCTGCGGCAAAACCACCCTGATCAATCTGCTGCTGGGCCGGATCGCCCCCGAAAGCGGCAACCTGCGTCTGGGCAGCGGCATCGAAGTCTGCTACTTCGACCAGCATCGCAGCGTCATCGATCCCAACGTCTCCGTCATGGAAAATCTCAGCGACGGCGGCGACACCATCCGGGCCGGCGGACGCTCCCGCCATCTGATCTCCTATCTGCAGGAGTTCCTTTTCACCCCCGATCAGGCCCGTGCGCCCGCATCGACCCTTTCGGGGGGGGAGCGCAACCGCCTCATGCTGGCCCGGCTCTTCGCCAAACCCTCCAATCTCCTGGTACTGGACGAACCCACCAACGACCTCGACGTGGAGACCCTGGAACTGCTGGAGGAGCAGTTGCTGCTCTACCCTGGCACCGTACTGCTGGTCAGCCACGACCGGGCCTTTCTGGACAACGTGGTCACGTCGATATTCATCTTCCAGGAAAACGGACTTCTCGCCGAGTCGGTCGGCGGCTACGAAGACTGGCTGGCCCAACGCCCCGAGGCCGATGCCCCGGCAGGGGAAGAATCGCGCAAGACGCCCTCCCCGACTCTTCCGCCCCGTGGGGAAAACAGCAAAAAAGCCCCGGCGACCAAACGACTGAGTTTTCGGGAAAACCGGGAGCTGGAGGAGCTGCCCCCGCGCATCGAGCAACTGGAACGGGAGATCGCCACCCTCCAAACCCGCCTGGCCGCGCCGGACTACTACCGCCGGCCCCCCGCCGAGATCAACACCGATCACATCCGCCTGGGCGCCCTCGAAACCGAGCTGGCCGCCCTGTTTCACCGCTGGGAAAGTCTGGAAGCCCGGTCAAGTGGCCCGGCCGACTCATAAAAACTTGCCATTCCTCCAAATTACTCCTACAAAGGATACTGTCCGACGCAATGAATTGGAGGTTTTCATGAATACAAGTCTGCCCGTCGTACACGGATCCAGAACCCTGCCGGTACCTGTTGGTCTGCAGGACGGCGCTTTTGAACGCTTTTTGACCACCGTGCAGAACTATCCCTACCTCTCCGCCAAAGAGGAGGAGGCCCTTTTCGAGCGCTTTCGCCTGCAGGAGGATCTGGAAGCCGCCCATCAACTGGTCTGCAGCCATCTGCGCCTGGTGGTCAAAATCGCCCGGGAATACCTCGGGTACCATTCTCATCTGCCCGATCTGGTTCAGGAGGGCACCCTGGGGCTCATGCAGGCGGTCAAACGCTTCGATCCCAGCCGGGGCGCCCGCCTGGCGACCTTCGCTCTCTGGTGGATCCGCTCCGCCATTCACGAATTCATTCTGCAAACCTGGAGCCTGGTCAAGATCGGCACCACCCAGATGAAGCGGCGGCTCTTCTTCAAGCTGCGGCAGAACCGGCTGGACGCCTCCATCCTCAGCCACGACGAAGCCGAAGAGCTGGCCCAACGGTTTCAAGTGGACAGGGAGACCATCCTCGAAATGGATGCCCGACTCTACCAGCGGGACATCTCACTCAACGCTCCCAGTGTCGAGGATGGCGAAGACCGGCTCACCCAACTGCCCGACCATCGCCCCAATCCGGAAGTCCGTGCCATGGGGCGGCAACATCAGCTTCGGGTCAAGCAGCTTGTTTCCGAAGGAATGGCCGGGTTGGACCACCGGGAACGACTCATCGTGCAGCATCGTTTCCTGGAGGAGGAGACCAAGACCCTGGCCGAACTGGGGGAGATGCTCAGCCTGACTCGGGAGCGTATCCGGCAACTGGAGAAGAAGGCCATGGAAAAACTGGCCCGAACCCTGTCAGCTCTGCCGGCGGCGCGGGAAGTGCTGGGCTGAAACCACATCGGCGCACCGCCGGACGGTGCGCCGCAATCCGTTCTATTTGTTGGCCGCTTCTTCGGTCTGATTCTCCGCCCGGCGCGGCTTGTCGAACCGGGTCAGGGTGTTCTCCTCGAAAATCTGCTCCAGATAACGCAGATAGCGATGCCCGGTAGCCGCATAGGTGGAGAGACCGGGCAACATACCGACCCCGGTGATTTCCCCCCCCTTCTGACGCAATTTGACCCGCAAATCCCGGAACCCCTGGTAGCTTTCCTTGGTATTGAGTGCCTCGATATGGGCCAGAATCGAATCCTCCGGGGTTTCGAACCGCTTGGCTTCGTTGCGATTGCCGGGACGGCGCTCCCGAGGCACGATGCCGCATCCGGGGGTGTTGCACATGTGTCCGAAATAGTTGTACCCGGCACGGGCGAAGCGTGAGGTGCCCCAGGCCGATTCGGCGATGCCCTGAGCCAGGATGAGGGAGACCGGAACCAGATCGATGCGGCTCAACAGATCCCGGAAAAAGCCGTTCCCGTTTTCGGCAAGGGTCGATTCCACCCGGAAGGATTCCGCCCGTTCCCCCAGCCAGCGGTACTCCTCCACGCTGAGCGACTCCCCTCCCTGGTAGCGGGCCTGCAGCATCTGCACCCGATGGCGCTCCTCCAGCAGACGCCGGTTCTCCTTTTCGATGAAGGGCACGAAAAAGGAGATGAAATGCCTCTTGCGGGCATCCATGGGGAAGATGGCGGTGAAATCGGGAACCGACACCTGCGACTTTTCGGAACGGCGCTCCGGAAGGTTGCGAAGCCCGTGGGCATCGTCAACCTCGGAAAGAGTGGTCAGCGAGGGGCTCTCCGAGGGAGTCGACCGGTCGTTTTCGAGGGAAAGGCTTCCGGAGGAGGAGGCGTCCGGGGAGTGTGAGGGTTTTGCGGAGGGTTTGCGCGCCAGAGGCTTGGGAAGGGGCAAGGGCACCTTGCCGGTCAATCCGGTACCGCTTTGTCGTTTGCGGTACTCTCCCGCCTTGGCGTCGTCGCCCAGCAGAAAACTGGTCTGTTCCAGAGTGACCAGGGCCATACGCTCGATGAGGTCGTAGAAGTTGCGCTTGGCGGTATCGACCGCCTGGGCGCCCTGTTTCTGCCGCATACCCTCGTCCATGGCCGCCAGCGGGGCCTGACGGAAATGGGCGTCGCTTTCGTTTTCGGGGCCGATGAGACGGGCGTCTTCCACATGGTCCAGAGCCTTCTGACCGTATTGCAGCGCCCGGGCTCCGTCCCGCAGTTGGGAAGCGTAAAACTGCGCCAGCTTCAGACAGACTTCCGCCTGTCCGGCGCGATTGACCTGTTTTTCGAGGGTGGCCAGGCGCGAAAGGTAGACCTGTTCAAGATCCTTCTGACGGCTCCATTCCAGCTCCTGGGCCGAATCGACGAACGAGACGGGGGAGGGGATTCCCGACGCCTCCCGGAGAGAGAGATTCAGCCCCCCCTCTTGCGTCGTGGTCGTTCCATTCGGCCCTGCAGGCTGTTCCACCCGAGTGGACGTTGCATCCGATCCTTGAATCAGAGTGGCCGCACAGCCACCCGACAGCATCCCTGCCATGATCAACGCTGACAATCCCGCACGGCCGGTCATCATCCGGTACCGGTCGCTACGCATTCTGAAAACTCCTCCTCCCTCGCCGACACCCTTTTGGGAACTGGCAGCGAAAAAAGTTCGGACGGAAAACGCCGCATTATGCTAGAATATCGGCTACTTGGCAATCGAAATGTTCTCTCCCACGGAAAAACAATGAAAAACAAAGCGATAACCATAAAGCAGTTCAAGGATCTGAAGCCGGATCGGATCCTTGCCGCCGTGGAGAGTCAGGGTTTCCGTTGCGATGGCACCCTGTTGCCCCTCAACAGCTTCGAAAACCGCGTCTACCAGGTCGGTATCGAGGAAGAGACACCCCTGGTGGTCAAGTTCTACCGTCCCGGACGCTGGCCCCGGCGGGCCATTCGGGAAGAACACGCCTTTATGCAAGAGTTGAACCAACAAGGCTTGCGTCTGGCCCATCCCCTGGCCGATATCCGGGGCAACACCCTGCACCGCCTGGGTCACATCTCCTTCGCCCTCATGCCGCGATTGCGAGGCCGCAATCCGGACATGGAAGATCCCGTCATTCTGGAACGCATCGGCATCACCCTGGGAAAGGTTCATGCCGTTGGCGGTCGCCGGCGTTTCGAGCATCGCCCCACTCTCGACGTCAAACATGTGGGCACCCGCGCCTGTCGGGAGATCGATGCCTCGGGGCTGCTGCCCAAACCCCTGCGCAAGGAGTTTCAGCTCCTCACCAACCGGGTGCGATTCGCCATTCGGAAAGGCTACGAACGGGTGGGCAAGGTACCCCTGATCCGGCTGCACGGCGACTGTCATCCCGGCAACATTCTGTTGGACGGACCCGTGGTGCAGTTCATGGACTTCGACGATTGCGGCACCGGCCCGGCGATACAGGATCTCTGGACCCTGATGCCCGACGACGCCGCCCTGCAGGGCCAGACCTTGAGCCATCTGCTGAAAGGCTATACCCGGGAATACCCCTTCAACCGGGAGGAGTTGCACCTGGTGGAACCCCTGCGCACCCTGCGCATGCTGCACCATGCCGCCTGGGTGGTGCAGCACTGGGGCGATCCGGCCTTTCCCAAGGCTTTTCCCCACATGACGGAGGTCTCCCATTGGGAAAATTATCTGGTGGCGCTCGAAGGGCAACTGGCTCGCCTGACCCTGCATCCGGACGCCGTCATCGCCTTGTAGCGACGAGGAACATCATGGCGCGTTGTCGACTTTTCCCCGGTTTGCTGGCCCTCACCCTGTTGAGCGGCACCACCGCCCTGCAGGCTGCGGAAGCCTGGCAGCCGCCACCTCGCGACGAAACGGTGGAAGAGGTCAACCCGATCTTCGACGTGCTGATTCTCCGGCCTCTGGGCCTGTTGGGCACGGTGGCGGGCGCGGCGGCTCTGGTGGTCACCCTGCCCTTCGCGGAAAACGAGAACGGCACCTTGACCGATGTGCCCCAAGCCGCGAGGGAGTTTGTCGGCAAACCCGCCGCCTTCACCTTCACCCGGCCCCTGGGACAGATGAAAAAGGATCCGT
>JADGAQ010000009.1:0-30903 GCA_015231925.1 Magnetococcales bacterium | reverse complement strand
GAAGCCGCGCTCCTGCGCCTGTTGCGCCGGGTTCCCCACGGCGAGGGGGACCACACCGACCTGTGCCGCCATGCCCAGGGGGGACTGACCCCGGTACCCGACGCCTCCTGTCGCTGCCATGTGGCCGGCATCCGCCGCGCCCTGGCCGACACCTCCACCGAAGCCGCCCGGCTTCTGGAAGTGGTGCAGGCGGCGGCGGCGCTGGCCCGTTGGTGCGAGTCCGCCGCTCTTCCCCCTCTGGAAAAATCGCACCTGCAACGCCTACGAGACGCCCTCAACCACCTGAGATGATTCTCGATCCCCCCGAAACCCGCGCCCTGCGTCTGGAGATGGTGGCCCGGCAGATCCGCGCCCGTGGCGTGGCGGATCCTCGTGTACTCAGAGCCATGGAGGAAGTGCCCCGGGAGTGGTTCGTGGACGGCGTGGAGCCGTCGCTGGCTTACGGGGATCACCCGCTGGGGATCGGCTGGGGGCAGACCATCTCCCAACCCTACATGGTGGCGGCGATGGCCGAGCTGCTGAACCTGAAGGGGGGTGAGACCGTTCTTGAAATCGGCACCGGTTCCGGATACGGCGCCGCCATTCTCTCCCGCCTGGCGGCGCGCGTGGTCAGTGTGGAACGACACACCGCCCTGCTCGAAGAGGCCCGCTTCCGCTGGCAACGACTGGGCCTCGACACCATTCTGGGTGTTCCGGGCGACGGCAGTCTGGGATATCCCGCCAAGGCCCCTTACGACGCCATCTGCGTGACCGCCGCCGCACCCTCCCTGCCCGAAGCCCTGCTCGGGCAGTTGCGCTCTTTTCATTCCCGGTTGGTCATTCCCGTGGGATCCCGCCTGCGGCAGACCCTGCAGGTCGTCTGCCGCACGCTCCGAAACCAACCGCTGGTGCAAAACGCCTTCGACTGCGTTTTCGTGCCCCTTATTGGCAAACAGGGCTGGCCATCGGCTCCTCACGAGCCCAGGTAGCCTCGAAGGGCAGGCTCTCCGCCTCCCAGGTCGACAGAAGGAAATATTCGTACATCTGGTTCATGACCCGGTCGAGGCGACGCAGCTCGTCGTCATCCAAAAGTCCCATATTGGCCAGACGCTCCAGTTGTTCCAGCTCCGCACCCGGCCACTCCGGCCAATCCTGCACTTCCGTGTGCGCATTCGTTACGTTGATGCGCATCGTTATCCACCCTTCTTCCGATCCATTGCGCCGTTCCATCCGGCAGGGGTTGTTGGCTATCCCTATCTCAAGATGCGGGCCAAGGCGCATAAAACGGAAATATCCGGGACATGGCATTGATTATCTTATAGAATCCCAACAGATGGACCGAAGTGGACACGGCAGGACCGTATCCACCCACATCCGCAGGGAGGCAAGAAGTGACTGGCAGTGGAGCTTTTTACCGGAAAAAGCCGCATCCGGGCCGGAGCCTGATGGCTGTCTGCCTCCTGGCGGCTTGTCTCGCCCCCCGGTCCGCTCCTGCCCTCTCCCTCTCCCCTGCCGCAAGCAGCCTCTCCGAAGGCGATGCCCTCTCCCTGGAAGTGCGCGTGCAGCTCGACAAGGGAGAGACCCTGGAACAGGTTCAGTTGGGCACGGAGTTCGATTATCAACTGCTGCAATTGCGCCGCTCCCCCTGGATCGACCAGGTCGGCATCTCCTCCCGCAAAGGCCGGGGACACTGGCTGCTACGCTTTTCCGCCCCCCCTCCCCCCTCGGGCGAGGAGTGGCCGCTGCTGTTGAAAGTGGTCACCAATCAGCGTTCCCACTTTCCCGTCGTCGCTCTGAAGCGGGCCGCCCGCCCGGTTGCCCCGGTCGCGGAGGCGCCCGCCGCCCTTTCTCCTCCCCTCTCTCCTCCCCTCCCTGGCAAAACCTACGGTCCCATCCGGGATGGGGAAAATCTGACCACCGTGGCGCGGGATTTTCTGCCGGCCAGTCGCGGTTCCATTTTCCAGGCCATGGCCCTCATTTGGCAATACAATCCCGAGCGTTTCATCGGCGGCAACATGAACGCCCTCAAAGCCGGTTCGGTGCTGATCATGCCGCCGGCGGCGGAGGTGCGGGCCATGCCGGAGAATCAGGCCCGCCAACTCCGCGACCGCCACCGGGAAGCCTGGCTCAAGGGAGAACCGGTATCCCTGGAGATGGCCTCACCCAAACCGGCGCTGCCGGAATCGGTGGCGGTCAAGCCAACCCGCCCCCCGCCGGAGCAAACCCCGACGCCGGAACCCCTGGAAGAGCGTCTGACCCGCTGGATGGGCGAAATGGATGCCTGGCGCAACCAGGTGAGCCAAACGGTCAACGCCCTGCACACCCCGGACGCCTCCGCAGGGGAGCCCTCCTGGCGAAAAGAAGTGATCGGGCGGCTGGACAACCTGGAACAGGTCACCCTGGAGCAACTCGACCGGGGAACCCCGCCTGCGGCAGCTCCCCTCGATCCGACTCCTTTGGAAAAGCGACTGACGGAGATCGAGAAGAAGCTCCTGCCCCCGCCTGCCGATGCGGACCAACGGCTCAAACGCATCGAGGAGCGCTTGTCCCAACTGGAAAACCGCCCCACCCTCGCCGCAGACGGCCCCGAGGTCGGTGCGGGCCTCGGCTGGCTGACCCTGCTTCTGACCAGTATGGCCACTCTGGCCGGCTCCCTCTGGATGGTGCGCCGCATGGTGCAGGTGAGTCGCCGCGAGCGACGTCAAACCCTGGAAGGATTCCTCAACCATTTGGCCCGCAATCGCCCCGAAGTGCTGGAGGAGGCCCTCGCCGCCGTGGAAGAGACCCCGGCGCCCTATGTTCCGCCGATCGAAGAGCGCGTGGAGGTTCTGCACGCGCCGGATACCGAGAAAAAAACCGTTGTCGCAGACCTCTCGGAAACGGTAAATAGATTGGATGCCATGTTGCGCCAGGGCCGTCAGGCCACCGTGCGCCAAGCCAGGGAAGCGACCCGGCCATCGCCGGTGTTTGTGAATGGAGAAGGGAGCCGATAACGATGAGAAACATCTTGAGAGGAAGCGTGCTGGGTGTATTGGCCGGCATGGCGGTGACCTGGCAGACCCAGGGCATCTCCGAATTTTTCCCCGTGGCCATGGCCACAATCATCCTGGTGGGCATTCTGCTGGCCATGGAAAACCTGGACCATCGCATGACGGTGATTCAGGAAGGCATGGGCCGCATCGAAAAACAGTTGCAATCCCTCGATGCCCGCCTGGCCGAAACGCCGGCAGCCCTGCCGGTCGTCGGTCTCGGCGTCAGCCAGCCGCCGCCGGCCAACAGCGAAGCCGACGAGGAGGAGGAAGACGAGGATGAGGAGTTCGAAAAGACCTTCATTCCCGGCATCGCCATCAACGCCATGCCCGCCAAGCCCATCAGCCAGCGCCGGGAGATGACGGGGGACAGCCTCGAAGAGGTGGCTCGCAAGCTCGCGGCCATGCAGAAACAGTGAATTGGTGCAACGGAATGATCTTCAACCCACAAGGATGCCATCCCCATGAGTGACGAGACCCAGCCCCGTCCGACTCCCCCCGCCGCCCCGGCCCCCGCGCTCGCCCCGAGGCCGTCGGCTCCACGTCCCAAGGTCAATGTCGGTCTCGATGTCGGCACCATGAATCTGGTGTGCGCCGCCACCAATCCGGCGGGTAAATTCGAAATCTCCTCCCTGCGCAATGTCTTCCTCTCCGTCGAGGATACCGACATCGGGCAGATGGACATCTCCAACATCAGCCACGCCCGCATCGACGACGGCATCTTCATCCTGTCGAGCGACGCCTACAACTTCGCCAACATCTTCGGCTACAAGGTCAAGCGCTCCATGCAGCGCGGCATGATCAGCCCGGAAGACATCAACTCCGCCGATGTCCTGGCGGTGATGATTCGCGAACTGATCAAACCGGCCAACGGCGAACCGGGGCGTTGCGTCTATTCGGTGCCCGGCAATCCGCTCAACTCGCGGGCCAATGTGCTTTACCACCAGAACATTCTGGGACGCATCATCTCGGAGATCGGCTTTGAGCCGGAACCGCTGAACGAGGCCGTGGCCATCGTCTACGCCGAATGCGCCTCCAGCGATTTTTCCGGCATCAGCATCTCCTTCGGCGCGGGATTGACCAACGTCGCGGTGGTCTACAAGTCGATTCCGGTCATGGAGTTCGCCCTCAACCGTGGCGGTGACTGGATCGACGACAACGTGGCCACCGCCGTGGGCACCATTCCCAACCGGGTGGCCGCCATCAAGGAGAACCAGTTCGACATCCTGCGCTTCGACGCCACTCGCAAAAAGGAGCGCAAAATCCGCGAGGCCCTGGGGTACTACTACACCAACCTCATCGAATTCGTCATCCGCGCCACGGCGGACGAATTGCGCGGCAAGGATCTCGATCTGAGCTTTCCCAACGGCATCCCCCTGGTGATTTCCGGCGGCACCTCCCTGGCGGGAAGCTTCCTGGATCTGGTCAAACAGCAGATTGCCAAGGTGGACTGGCCGGTGGAGCTGTCGGAAATTCGTTACGCCTCCGACCCGCTGGGTTGCGTGGCCCAGGGCTCGCTGATTCGCGCCTTGCGGCAGTAAGGGTCTCTCCGGCGGCGGGATCGGCTTGCCGATCCCGCCGCCGCGCCGGCATGAAAGTTCCCGAGATCATGTGGCAATCCCGATGGCTCGCTCTGCCCGACCTGTTTCGCGGCGGGGTCTGGATGCTGCTTTACGCCGCCACCTTCGCCGCCATGGGAGCCATGGTGCGCCTTTTGGGTGTGGAACTGCCCACCATCCAGATCATCTTCTTCCGGGGTCTGTTGGGCCTGTTGTGGCTGTTGCCCTATCTGCTGTGGAATCGTGGCGCCGATATGGTCACCGGCAATTTCCGCCTGCATCTGTGGCGGGGTCTGGCCAGCATGATCACCATGTCCACCACCTTCTTCGCCTACGCCAACCTGCCCCTGGCGGACGTGGTGGCCCTCTCCTTCACCACCCCCCTTTACCTGATGTTTTTCGCGGTGTGGATTCTCAAGGAACGACTGAGCCGGGCGCATCTCCTCGCCGCGCTGGTCGGCTTCGGCGGCATCCTGCTCATGGTTCGGCCCGGCCTGGCCTTCGACCCCATGATCCTGGTCGCCATCGTCAGTCCGTTGTTGATCGCCCTGGTGCAGTTGCTGATCAAACACATGACCCGTTCGGAAGGCATCGTCACCATCGTTTTCTGGTTTTCCGTCAGCATCACCCTCTTTTCCGCCCCCTTCGCCGCCTATGCCTGGCAGCCGGTCCCCGATACCCTCTGGCCGCTGCTGCTGGCCATGGGGGGCATGGCGACTCTGGTGCAGATCACCATCTCCAGGGCCTATCTCCTGGCCGACGCCGTCGCCGTCACCCCCTTCGACTACTCCCGTCTGCTCTTCGCGGGCATCCTGGGCTTCTTTCTCTTCGACGAACATCCCGACGCCTACGGCCTCGCCGGATCCGCCGCCATCCTGGCCGCCAACTTCTTCCTGATGCGCCTGGCGTGGAAGGCGAAAGCCTCCCTCCCCGCCAACAGCCCTGCTCCCCGTCGGCAGGATCCGTAAAAGCCACCGGGTTGCATCTTCGATAGAATGTAACTAGAATGTAACCGACCGATGGATCTTCAGGTGGGATAACGCCGTGAATACCAAACGTCCGATACGATGGCCCGTGAGTGAGGAAGAGGAGGCTGTCAACAGAGGAAGAGTTCGACTTATCAGCGGGATGCCCGAATGAAAAACAAGTACTCCCTCTCCCCCCGAACCCTGCTGCACCAGGTGGCGGACGGGAATATCCCGCGCATCATCGACTTCCGGGGCAACTACGAGGTGGCCATTCCCACCACCATTCCCGCCCGGTTCGATCCCGATATTTTCTTCGAGGAAGAGGCCTGGGTGCAGGACATGCTGGGAGTGCCCTTTTCCAACACCAAACCGGTGGTGCTGGTCTGCGAGTACGGCAACTCCGCGGAAGTGGCCATCGACTACTTCTTCGATAAGAATCCCCGCAGCCGCTTTCAGCTCTTCGCCCTGAAAAAGGGCTGGCAGGGCTATCTCGCCCATGTGGACAAACTGACCGGCAACTTCCGCAAAGGGGCTCAGTTCAAGGCGGAGCTGATCGATCTGACCACCTCCGAGCGGCGCTTCACCTATCTGGTAAAGGGGCTCTACACCAATCTGGGGCCCTTCTGGAAGCGCCTTTTTTTCTGAAACTATTCCCCTCCCCGCCTCCGATTACCGCTCTGAAACAAGAGACTCAGTCATTGGCGCACCCCTTTTGTGTTTTATCAAAGACCATGGACATATTCTGAAAGAGATGGTTTTCCTGCATGGACGATGTGGAAAAGGCCTCGGATCCCCCACTGTCGAGAAGTCTACCAACCTGCTGGATGGCCTTGAGAAACTCCAACTTCTTGATGGGTTTGTTGAGATGACCGTTGCATCCGGCCGCCAGACTCTCCTTCCGCCTGTCGGCGGTGGTATGGGCGCTCAAGGCGAGGATGAACAGGGGAGAGCATCTCTGTTTTCGTTCCCAGAATCGGATGCGCCGCGTGGCTGCATACCCATCCAGAACAGGTAGTTGCAGGTCCATCAACACCAGATCGAAGCGCTCCTCCCGAACCCGCGCCACAGCTTTGGCTCCATCATCCACCGTGACGACCTGGTGGAGTGTACCGTTCAGATAGACCTGGAACAACTCCTGGGCATCCCTGGAATCCTCCACCAGGAGAATGCGCAAGGAACGGTTGTCGACTTCCCGAGGAAGATTCACTGGTTGAACCGGAACCGCTGGCAACTCCCCCAACCGCATCGGTAGTGTGAAAAAAAAGGTGCTGCCTTGCCCCGGTTTGCTTTGGACCCCGATGCGCCCACCCATCCCTTCAACCAACTTTCGGGAGATATCCAGACCCAACCCAATTCCAGAGCCCCTAGGCCGGTCAGTCGCCCCAGTTACCTGAACAAATCGGTCGAAAATGCGCTCCTGATCCTGAGGTGCGAGGCCAATCCCCGAATCCGTCACACTGAATAACATCATGCCCCGTTCGATTGGATGAGGCTTTACGCAGAGTTCGATTTCGCCGCGTTCGGTGAATTTGATGGCGTTACCGATCAGGTTGAGAAGAACCTGACGCAGCCGGCTGGCATCACCCTGAATAGGGTCAGGTGTTGTAGCTGCGATTGTGGATCTCAGACTCAGACCCTTTTGCTGAGCCGCGATCTTCAGCATGCCAATGGACTCCTCCACCACGAGAGCCGGTGAAAAAGGTTCGTCCAGCAGGGTCAGTCGCCCGGATTCCAGTTTCGAAATATCCAGGACATCGTTGAGCAGGGTCAGTGCGGCTTCGCTCGAATGGTGCATCATCTCCGCGTAGCGTTGTTGTTCTGGCGGCAGTCCGGCATCAACCAGGATTTCGCTCATTCCCATCACCACGTTCATCAGATTGCGGATTTCGTGGCTCACACTGCCGAGCAAGAGGCTTTTGGCCTGGTCAGCGCTTTCCGCCGCTTCTTTGGCCAGCAGAAGAAGCCGCTCCTGTTCCTTGCGCCAGGAGATATCGGTCATCACCATTTGCCATGCGAAGGGTTGCATTTCGCCGGGAAAGGAATCATCGCCTCCGATTTTGGAACAGGTAAGCTGAACATGGGAGCGCCCGTTATCTTTGCGGTATATCACGATTTCACATCCCATGGGGGAGGGGGAAGTTCCCACTTCCTGGCAGAATTGCTGAAAAACGGCCTGTCCTTCCTGATCCAGAAAATTCTTAAACCGTTGTCCAACCATGGAGCCTTTTTCCTTGCCGAGCAGGTTAGCTCCTGCGCGATTCACGTTCAGAATTTTCCCACACTGGTCCAGGATGAAATACCCTACCGGAAAATCATCGAGAAAAACCCTCGAATCGAGACAATCCGCCACCCTATCTGGAACAAATTCTTCATCTTCTTTCATATTTTTTGCATATGCTTGCCTATTGAATCCGCTTAATTGATCATAATAATAATTTCCACTAAAATGGCACACTCCCTCTTCTTTTTCGCCAGATTGGTGGACGGGTTCCCGAAACATCTTGAAAAGTTGACCGGCAACCGAGACACCTTTAATTATGTTCATTTTTGATTCTCCAAATAAGAATTCAGCCCATGAATGATCATTAAATCTCCAACCACAACGATCTATAGCAACAACCCGACACCATCCTTTTTCCTGTCCGGCAGTTGGTGTATAATTTGGTTTATACCACACCAATGTATGGGACTTGAAAGACCCATAGTGGGCTCCAGATCCTCTTTCTGCAAAATACCAAGGGAGAGAGGGCGACAGGTAGGCCTGCATGAAATAGACGCTGCAGGGTTTCGCCCCACCCCCGGCATGAAGGATCCTTCCGCCCACTTAATCTTGATTCCAGGAAGAACCGGGGAACCGTAACGCCCCATTTGCATACATTATAAGGGTATTTTCAAAATTTTGCACACCCAGCATACTGAGTATATTTCAATCTATCAAATTCATAAATCTATTTACGCATTCATAACTTATAATGGATATATCCTAAAACAATTGCGACCACCTCGTTTCGCAGCATAGAGCGCCGCATCCGCGCACCGGACCATCTCTTCCAGGGAGGTTCCATGAGCGGGATAAAGCGATATGCCAATACTGCAACCAATATGGCAATTGACTCCGCCAACGATGAATCGTTTACCAATTTGTTCAACGATTTTATTGGCTACTGCCAGAGTATCGTTCTCATCGATCAACCCCACGAGAAGAACACCAAACTCGTCACCCCCGAGGCGAGCAACCGTATCGGAACCTCGCACTGATGCGGCAATCCGCACCGCAGCCATGCGCAACACCTCATCTCCGACAGGATGGCCATTTATATCATTCACCCTTTTAAAGCCGTCCAAATCGATATAGAGCAGGGCAAATACCTTATTTTCCCTTCGAGCCCTAAGAATCTCCCTATTCATCTCGTCATGGAAACTGCGCCGATTCAATAACCCCGTCAGACTGTCGAAGCGCGCCTGTTGATGGAGTTCAACTTCGATGGCTTTGCGTTCGATAATCCCGGCCAGGGTGTTACCCACCATCGAGAGAAACTCCTGTTCTCCTGAAGTGGGAATATGGCCTTGTGCCACGTAGAGGTTCAGGACACCCAACAGCGTGTCGTTGGAAATTATGGGGACACAGTAGTGACCGTGAGGCTGAAGGCCATCGAAGGTCACCTCGTGATGTTCATCGACCCGGTCCGTGAAGAGAATATGCCGTTGCTCCGCCGCCCGACCGCAGAGACAGTATCCGTAGGGAATGGTGCGGCATCGATCCAGAAGAATGGCAGCCATGCGATATTGGGCTGCCATGCGCAGAGTTCGAGTCGACGGATCGGCAAGAAAGATCGAGCCTTTCGATTCAAGAGACAACCACGGAACGGAGAGAATGACCTGCAAAGCGGCCAACAACAGACTATTGGTATCCAGATCTCTCAGAGAGGCTTCCAGCAAAGCGGAGATGGCCGTGCGAGACTCCAACGCCCGACGGTTGAGTTCGTCCAACCGCAGGGCTCTGTCGGATTCCCGGAAGAAACGAACCCAGAGGGAAATCTGGGCGGTAATCCTTTCCAGATGATCCACCTCCATGGGATGAAAGGCATTGGCCACTCCGGAGTGGAAGTTGATGGCACCGCATACCGTCTGGCCCTCTTTGATGGGAATTGCCAGTGAAGAGGCGAATCGAAAGCATCCGGATTTTGTCCGCCAAGTACGGAAGGCCGGATCCACCGCCATATTGCGGCAAAAGTGACTTTGCCCACTTCGTATGGCCTTTCCGGTCGGACCCTGGGCACTTTTCCCTCTCTCCGACCAATCCACGGAAAGCTCTCGAAGGTAATCCGAGCCTGTCCCCGCCCAGGCCACGGGCTCCACCGTCTGGTATTGATCATCCCTTTTGAGACCCACCCAGACGAGAAGGTAACCCCCTTGTTTCACCGCAAAATCGCAGAACTGGGAATATAATTCCTTTTCGGATGACGCGCTTGCTGCTGCCTGTCCATAACCATAAAAGACATTCAATAGATGGTGTTTTTGAATCAGTTCTGCAGACAGGCGTCTGATAGCTTGTTTTTTACTCTTGGATTGATTAATAATTCGCCGAACGTCACTGGCCCCATACCCATTTTCGACTGTCGCAGATATTCGTGCCTTCACTGGGTGAGCCTCCTGTTGCCGCACAAAATCAGTAAAATATATATACATTCAAATGTGACCGCATCCATCCACAAAACTGGAAATTCAAATTGTGCCCAATATGATACCCACATCCATCTTGGCCAAAATCTGCCCCAAATTCCCGACATGTTAGTCCAGCCAAACCGGAGCCGGTATTGTAACTTCTTACCATGAGGGAGCCATCCATCGGCACAAGCGACAACTCAAATAATAAAATATATAATTATTATAGTTTATTTATTGTTATTTGTTTGTTTTTATAATATATTTCAGAAGAGAATCTGTCATATTTACATCGAGACGACCAAAACTGGAACAGAATATACATATCAATTATCCAACCGCACCTCACGATTTCGCCACTCCTTTCCAATAACACCCCTTGAACGTTTCAGGAGCGTCAACATAATAATGACGACTGATGAAAGTAACAGTTACTCCTTGGAGCTCGGAGCGAGTGAAAATCACGCCATAAAGGGGGCTTATACCGTCACACAAAAAAAATTCCCACGTTAAGTTCTTTATAAGTTCTTTATTAATTTCATTTCTACATGGTTTGTAGTGCGAACAAAAACAACTTAGTTAAATATTTCCGCTATTGCTTTATTGGCAAAAGAAAATTCTTTGACTCTGTAAATAACTTTTATTATTATACTGTTATCCAATTTCGCATGCTATTGGGAGATGATAAGATGCTTTGAGGTCAAACGCATGCCTTATTGCTAATTCCATCGAAATATCACATTATCCTGGTCCGCCCTCCGCGAGGAGGAGCGAGACAAGGAGAGCGCGTCCACGAGTCGGCCCTGTTCAGAGTTCACAATGATTACTTCTCAGCAATTGAGCGATTTCCTCGAAAAGGCCATAGCCTCCCCGGACCTGGCAGCCCTGCATACCCTTCTGAAAACATTCACCGACTCTTTGGGCTATTCCCTCTTCGCCTACACGGTCCGATTTCCCCCGAACAGCCTTCCGGGTATTTCGCCACATCGACTTGACGTAGATACTTTCTGCAAAGGAAGCTCCCTCTCAAAGGATAATATTCCTTATATTTGCATTACTAACTTTGATAAACAATTAATGCTTAACTATCTAAATAAATCATACCTAACTTGTGATCCAGGACTTAACCATTCCTGGAACTCTCCAGTTCCTCTCATTTACGAGGAATCCTGGCTTTTTAATCAGTTGGAATGCCACCCATCCCTCGCCATTGCCAGGACACAGGTTCTACTGGATTGGCTCCAGTTCGATATGCTCACAGGACTCAGCGTCGGACTCCAGGGGCCTCAGGGGGAAGCTGCCACCCTTTCCCTCTCCACCGACCGGGTACTGGACCACCCCATCGCTCGACGCCGCCTGTGCGCGGCACTGGCCCAGGGACTGCTCCCCTATCTCCATCACCGCGCCATGGAACTGGCCAAATGGCGCGATTTCTTCAAGGAGAATCTGCACCTCACCCCTCGGGAACGGGAATGCCTGCGGTGGGCTTCGGAAGGCAAAACGGCGTGGGAAATCAGCGAAATCCTCAACATCTCCGAACGAACCGTCGTGGCCCACCTGACGAACGCCAGCGAAAAACTCGGCGCCAACAACCGTATTCAGGCGGTGGCCCGCGCCGTGGCGTATAAATTGATTTGATCGAACCGCCTGGAGAGACGCTCGCATGATCACTTCACAGCAATTGAGCGATTTCATCGAAAAGGCCATAGTCTCCCCGGACCTGGCAGCCCTGCATACCCTTCTGAAAACATTCACCGACTCTTTGGGCTATTCCCTCTTCGCCTACACGGTCCGATTTCCCCCGAACAGCCTTCCGGGTTTAGCGCCTCATCGCCTTAATCTGAATGATTTGTGTATGGGACATATCGTATCCCAGGACGGATACCCATATCTTTGCCTGAATAATTTTTCAAAGGATTGTGCCATCAGGTATCTGGATAAAGGTTACTTCACGTTGGATCCAGGCCTTCAACACTCCTTCAGATCTCCAATCCCAACCCTTTATGAGGAATCATGGATTGATCATCAGTTGAATTGTCATCCCATTCAGGCAGCTGGAAAGTTACAGGTATTCTACGACTGGCTGACTTTCGACATGCTCACAGGACTCAGCGTCGGACTCCAGGGGCCTCAGGGGGAAGCTTCCACCCTTTCCCTCTCCTCCGACCGGGTACTGGACCACCCCATCGCTCGACGCCGCCTGTGCGCGGCACTGGCCCAGGGACTGCTCCCCTATCTCCATCACCGCGCCATGGAACTGGCCAAATGGCGCGATTTCTTCAAGGAGAATCTGCACCTCACCCCTCGGGAACGGGAATGCCTGCGGTGGGCTTCGGAAGGCAAAACGGCGTGGGAAATCAGCGAAATCCTCAACATCTCCGAACGAACCGTCGTGGCCCACCTGACGAACGCCAGCGAAAAACTCGGCGCCAACAACCGTATTCAGGCGGTGGCCCGCGCCGTGGCGTATAAATTGATTTGATCGAACCACCTGGAAAGACACCCGCATGATCACTTCACAGCAATTGAGCGATTTCATCGAAAAAGCAATCAATACACAAACTATGCAGGCAATGTACGACCTTCTGGCCAGCTTTGGCTCCGCTCTCGGCTACGACCTATTCTCTTATGCCGTTCACTTCCCCTCCGCGAACCAATATAGGGCAAAAGATATCGATATGCATTATATGCGTCTTGGCAATCCCTTTAAATTAAATAATGACTGTTATATTCTTTTATCCAACTGGAAAGATGAAATTTTGTTAATGTACAAAGACAATAACTACTATAACTACGATCCAGGACTTCGCCACTGCTGGCGATACCCCCAACCAATACTTTATGAGGAGCAATGGCTCGATCATGTCCTAAACTGCGCCCCGACAGAAAGCATTATTAAATTACAAATTATCTATAATTGGATTAACTTTGATCTGTTGGCCGGATTTAGCGTTGGCATTCAAGGTCCCCAGGGAGAGGCCGCCTCTCTCACATACTCCAGCAATCGGGTTCAAGACCATCCCGATGCCAGACGCCGCCTGTGCGCGGCACTGGCCCAGGGACTGGTCCCCTATGTCCATCACCGCGCCATGGAATTGGCCAAATGGCGCGATTTCTTCAAGGAGAATCTGCACCTCACCCCTCGGGAACGGGAATGCCTGCGGTGGGCTTCGGAAGGCAAAACGGCGTGGGAAATCAGCGAAATCCTCAACATCTCCGAACGAACCGTCGTGGCCCACCTGACGAACGCCAGCGAGAAGCTCGGCGCCAACAACCGCATCCAGGCGGTGGCCCGCGCCGTGGCCTACAAGATCATCTGAACGGACAACAGGCCTGTGTTTCGATGGGTAGTTGGTCAAATTCCCGGCAGAAGATCCCGGGCCAGAAAACTGGCATGTTGCTGGGTGCGTCCGAACCAGGCATCGAACTCGGGCATCTCCGGAAACCGTCCCTCCTCCCGGAAGAGAGCCAGCCCCCGGTGAAACGCACTCATTGCGTGGGCGGTCCCGGAACCGAAGGACTCCACCTCCCGAACCAGTTCCCCCAGCAGCGACTCGATCTCCTGCAGCGCCTCCGTTCCCGGAGCCTCCGCAAAGGCCAACACCTGTTGACACAAGGCTTCACATGCGGCGGCAAGGCGTTCGTTGTCCCGCACGGAGCGCGGGGCATACACATAACGGTAATCGATCAGATTGTGGCGTTCCGTGGCAAACCGGTGTTGCATTTCGGAGATATTGTCGGCGCTGGCGCCGCGCATCGACTTGTACCAGCGCCAGTCGGTCAGGAAATGGGGCGACGAGCCCAGCAGATCGAAGCGGAAGGCCAACTCCTCCAGCGCATCGTCGATGGAGAGGGGACCACCCACCAGCGGTTGCAGCAGGTTGCTCAGAATCCACTCCTCGACCGACTTGGTCATATCCGCCAGATGAACCAGGTGCCGGGAAAAGAGGGGCGCCAGATTGCGGGCCGCCTCGCGGGGATCCGAACCGGGTTCGATCAGACACGTCGCCATAAGCCGGCGCAACATGTCCGCCGTCATGGAGATGCCATCCATGCAGGTGATCACCAGTACCCCGCCCGGAGCCACCCACTCCGCCACCCGCCGCAAAAAGGGACGTGGCTCCGGCTGCCCCCAGGGAATCACCCCTTCGCACAGCACCACGTCGAAGAGCGTTTGCGGATCGAACTCCTCTATCAGGGAGGCATTGAGTTCGTATCCACCGGAATGGATGGCCTCCAGTCGTCCGGCGGTGGCGCGCAGGGCCGAGGAGTTGGCATCCACCAGAAGGTGGCGGGCCGGATCCAGCCGATGAACGAAAACGGCGTTGCTGCCGTCGCCGGGACCGAGATCCAGAACTTTCCTGCCCCGCAGCAAGGCGGGGGGCAGGCCCAGTTGGCGAAAGAGTCCGGCCCTCTGCTGCAAAAGGTGGAATCCCTCCCGCAGATTCTGCCGGCCAGGCATGATGTCGTATTCGAGATAGTAGTTCAGATTGCGATTGTCCGTGGAGGGGTGGCCTCCCGGCGAAGGAAAGATTCCACCATGATTCTTCTTTTTGGACATCGTTTCCTCCTGGTTGGACGTAGCGTTCAGCTCCCCGAAGGCGGGATCACTTTCAACTGCAGCGCCGCCTCCCGGGCCAGACGGCGGGAGAGGGTTTCCAACACCTTGGACAAGGCCGCCACCTGGGCATGATGATCACCAAGGGCGGACGATTCCCGATAGACCTCCCGTCCTCGGGCCAGCAGCGTGCGCTTCTCCCCGGCCAACAGTTCCCAGTTGGCCTCCAGCACCGCATTGCCGTCGGCGTCGATATCGAATCGCAGCACTTCCACGGTCAACTGATGCCCCGGAACGAGTTGTCCCCGCCAGGGGTAGCTCGATACCCTCGCTTCGGGCAACAGCCGCACCAGGTTGTCGGTCAGCACCCGGGGGAAATGCTCCCGCAAGGGTTCGCCCCAGCGGTGAAAACCGGCCACTTCCAGTTCCCGGTTGGCCTGACGCAACACCATCTGCGGACGGTCCAGATAACCCGGCAGGCTCACCGGCCCCACCCCCAGCCAGGGACCGTCCAGACTGTTCACCACGGGGCTTTCCGCCACCGGCGTCAGGAGATAGAAGGTGGCGGGTGTCGTCGGAGCGCACGAGGCCTGCAGAAGCCATACCAGCGCCAAACCGCTACGAGCCAAGGCGTTCATCTCACTCCCCTCCCCGCCCGCGCCATAAGGCCTCGGGACGCTGCTCCAGAAAATCGGCCAGATGCCGCAGGGCCGAGGCGGCCGTCGCCACCTGATCCATGGCCTGACCAAACCGCACCCGTGTCTCCGAGCCCTCGCCGGTCAGACTCTCCACAGCCACCATGCTTTTGCGGGCCTGATCCAGGGTGGCCACCGCCGACTTGAGCAGCGGATCCAACTGCTCCCCGGTATGGGCCGTGGTGCGCCGCAGTTGATTGACGGTGACCGTCACCTCCTGCAGGGCCACGCGACTGGCCTCCAGAGTGGCCGTCATCTCCCCGCCCACCCCTTTTACCTGACGGCGACTCTCCTCCACCAGGGCTTTGGCTCCGATCACCGTGGCCAGGGTCTCCTCCAGGATGCGCCCCGGAAGCGGACCCGCCACCACCTCGGTCACACCTCGCATGCTCTTCAGGGTCAACTCCACCAGCTCATCGAGCGGCAGACTCTCCAGCTTCTCGGTCCACTGCTCCAATCCCGACGCCACCGTGGGAATTTCCGGCACCGGCTCCCCGTTGGTGACCAGATGAATCGGGGTATCCGGCAGATAATCGAGCATGACGAAGAGTTGACCCGTCACCAGGCTCTGCATCTGCAGCTGGGCGCGCATGCCCCGCTGCGGGGAGATATCGTTGATCACCGCTTTCTGTTTTTCCACCTCGGAAAGACCGCTGCCCGATCCGTCCGAAAAGCGCTCCGGGTCGATCTCCAGATAGACGGGAATGCGCTGATTGGGCATCTCCGGCCCCACCAGGACACGAATGTCGGTCACCGAGCCGATCTTGACGCCCCGGAAAGAGACCGGCGCACCAATCTGCAGGCCTTTCACGCTGCCGGGAAAGTAGGCCACATAGGTCAATTTGCTGGCCAGGACGTTGCGATTGCCGAAAAAGGCCAGGGTCACGCCCACCAGAAGGGTGGCGCCCACCACGAAGGCCCCGACGGCCGTATAATTGTTCTCCTTGCGCATAGCCCTCTCCCGATCAACCGCCGGACGCTTCCCCACGGGTGAGAAACTCCCGCACCCGGGGATCGGTGCAGGTGGCGAGCAACTCCCTGGGAGCCCCACGGGCGATCATGGTGCGGCTCACAGGATCCAGAAAGACGCCGTCGTCTCCCAGCAGCAACAGGCTGGGCAACTCGTGGGTCACCATGATGATGGTGGCCTTGAGACCCTCCCGCAACTCCAGAATCAGCTCGTCGAGACGCCGGGAACTCACCGGATCCAATCCGGCGGAAGGCTCGTCGAAGAAAAGGATCTCCGGATCGAGGGCCATGGCCCGGGCCAGGCCGGCGCGTTTGCGCATGCCGCCGGAGATTTCGGAGGGGTAGTAGGACTCGAAACCGCCAAGTCCCACCAAAGCCAGTTTGAGAGCCACCACGTCCCGAATCCGCGCGGGAGAGAGTTCGCTGAACTCCTCCAGCGGCAGGGCGACATTTTCCGCCAGGGTCATGGAACTCCACAAGGCCCCACCCTGGTAGAGGACGCCGATGCGGCGCTGCATGCGGGCGCGTTCCTGGGAGGAGGCCTCCCAGAAGGAGGTTCCGTTGTGGAACACCTCGCCCTCCGCCGGACGGGACAAACCGATCAGGTGGCGCAACAGGGTGCTTTTGCCGCAGCCGCTGCCCCCCATGATGATGAAGATCGTGCCTTTGGGAATAGTGAAGTCCAGGTTCTTCTGGATCACCCGCCGCCCGTAGGCCATGGTGAGATTGCGCACTTCCAGGGTGGGAACCGGGAGGGACATGTCACCACCCCAGCCGGGAGTAGATCATGGTGAGCAGCGAGTCGGAGAGAACGATGTAGACGATGCCGGTGACCACGGCCCCGGTGGCGGCGTCGCCGACGGCGCTGGCGCTGCGTCCGCAGGAGAGTCCCTTGCGGCAGCCCGCCAAACCGACCAGCAGACCAAATATCGCCGCTTTGACCAGTCCGGCGCCCAAATCCTTCAGGCCGACCGCTTCGCGGGTTTGCATCAGGTATTGATGGGTCTCCAGATCGAGGAAGGCGATTCCGACCACCGCGCCTCCCAGCATGCCCAGAAAATCGGCGAAGAGGCAGAGAAAGGGCATGGTTATAAAGAGCGCCAGAAGGCGGGGCAACGCCAAAAAGGCCACGGGTTGCAACCCCAGGGTGGAGAAGGCGTCGATCTCCTCGTTGACCTGCATGGTGCCCAGACGCGCGGCATAGGAGGCGCCGATGCGACCGGTCATGATCAGGGCGGTCATCATGCCGCCCATCTCACGGGCCATGCCGAGACCGACCAGGTTGGCCACGTAGATCTGAGCCCCGAAGGGTGACAGTTGCAAGGCTCCCACAAAGGCGAGGATCATGCCCACCAGAAAGGCGATGAGCCCCACGATGGGCAGGGAACCCGGCCCGCACTCGGCGATCAGGGCCATCAGGTCGGAACCCCGCATGCGGGCCTGGCCCCGAAGCAGTTGCCCCGAAGCGGACAGACACTCCCCCACGAAACCCAGGGTTTCGGCGCTTTCGTCCCGAAAAGTGACGAGTCGCTTACGCCATCGGGACCGGAAGCTCTCCGGGCCGGTGTGCGCCGACTCTCCGGCAGCCTGGCGTCCCCTGGCCGCCAGGGCCAGGATACGACGGATGCCTTCCGGCAGACCACCCGTTTCCAGGGTGATGCCACTCTCGCGACACGCCTGTTCCAGCCCGAAGAGGAAGACCAGCAGGCCCGAATCCCACTTTTCCACCCCGTCGGCCTTCAATTTCAGGATCCCGGAAACCCCCAGTCCCCGCATCTCCCCCAGCACCACCCGGCTTTCGGGAGGGGAGGCACGGGTCTCCCAGCAACCGGAGAGAACCAGCAAGGCGATTTTCGAGGTAGCATTTTCCAGACGATAGGTCCAGGCCGGGCCGGAGGGAGTCGAACTCATGCCGACCTTCCGGAGGGACGAAGCAGGATTTTCAACACCGCCTTCATTTCGGCCCTGGCGAAGGCCGCCACCGCCTGACGCAGGGGCCAAACCCCTTCGAGCAGGGGTTCGGTATTGACCAGACCCGCCGCCAGCAGTCGCAAAGCCGGGGCGAAGGGACCACAGCGGGATCCGAGCAGACGGATTTCATCCACCACGATGCGATTGGCATCCAGGCCACCCGATTCCACATGGGTGCCCTTGAGTACCAGGGTGCCACGCGGGCGCACCAGGGAGAGGGCCAGACTTCTTCCGGCGGTGGTGCCGCTGCACTCGACCACCACATCCTCGGTTTCGGAATGCCCGACATCGGCAGCCGGGAGAACCTCGATGCCCATGCCGGAGGCGATGCCCATCTTGGCCGGATGGTTGCCCACCAGACGCAGATGACAACCGGTCAGGCGCAACACCGCGCAAACCAGCAGTCCGAGTCGTCCGTCACCCACCACGGTAATCCGGGCCTCCGGATGGATGTGAACCCGTTGCGTCACACTCACCGCCGCCGCCAGAGGTTCGGCGAAGACGGCCTGTTCGTCGGAGAGGTGGGAAGGCACGGCATGCAGGTTTTCCTGGGGCAGGACAAGGTAGTCGGCCATGCAGCCGCCGCGATGGTGGATGCCCAGGGTGGTGCGGGTTTGACAGTGGATGCGATCCCCGCGACGACACGGCGGGCAATCGTGACAGGGGCAGTTGATCTCCCCCACCACCCGTTGACCGATCCATCGGGCTTCAGGCGCCTCCTCGACCACGCCGACGAACTCGTGCCCCAAGACGCCGGCATAACCTCCATAGCCGCGCACGATCTCCTGATCGGTGCGGCAGACCCCGGCCAGCGTCACCTTCACCAGAGCCTCTCCGGGAGCGGGAACCGGCATCGGCAGTCGGGTATCCACCCGCAGCTCGTTACCGTCGAAGATCACTCCCGTCATGGTGCGTTCCGACATGCCCGACGTCCTTCGATACGTTCAATCAGGAACCGGCCATGGCGGGCCGCTTGCGAAACCAGTCCACGCCGCCGGAGAAGAGCCCCCCACCGTTCTTGGCCTCATCGCCGCGCACCGAGGGATTGCTCTGTTGAGCCTTCCATTTCCACCAGTTGACCCGTTGGGTCAGGGTTTGCAGTTCCTGCTCGTATTCCAGGCGAATTTCCGCGCGCAGCTCCTCGGCCATGCGACGGTTCTGCTCCTGCGCCATATCGAGTTGAGCCTTCAGGCGGAAGATCTCCTGGGTATAATTGGCATGCAGGCTGTTGCAGCGATTGTCGAACTCCTCGCGCAGACAGGCCAGTTTGCGGGTTTCCATCTCCTCCCAAACCGACTCCTCACCCTCTTCGGCCGGCTGCAGGAGATCCTCGAAACGGATCTGCGCCCGGCGCAACATGCGGCTGGCCATCCGGGCCGCCGTAACGACTTCCCCTTCCTGATCGGAAGAGATCATGTTGAGAACCTTGACCAACTTCTCCATGTCGATTGCTTGCCGTGTCATGTTCGCCGCCCCAAAACCAAGAGTGAAAGTCCAGATACGCAAATAACCGCTTCGACAGGGTTAAAGCAAATGGTGGGCCATAATATGTTAAATTGCCCCGGGGCTTTTCCCTGGCCCCCTGTCGGAATCCCGGCGGAAATTCCGACAGGCCGGGTGTCAAGGAGAGCGACACTCCTCCAGCCAAACTCCTGACAGGTGGACATCCGGGTGACGGGCTGCTTTTTTTCTCTTGAATCCACAGCCCAGCCAATCCATAAAGCCATGGTAGGGAGATTCCTCCAGCCATTCAGGAGCATCCATGCCCCATTTCGCCGATCGGCTCGTTGACAGAGCCCGTCACTACGCTTCACGGGTTATCGTGGGACTCGATCCCGACCTGGACCACTTCCCCCTGATTCTGAAACGGGAATTGGGCAAAAGTCCGCAACCGGGAGCCCTGGAGGAGACACTATACCAGTATCTGGTCACCATTATCGATGCCACCCGGGACATCGCCGTGGCTTACAAGCCCCAGGCGGCCTTTTTCGAATGTTTCGGCCTGGAGGGCATGTCCGCTCTGCAACGTACTTTGGAACACCTGCGACAGAACGAGTGTTTGATCATTCTGGACGGCAAACGCAACGATGTGGCCCATACCGCCCGCGCCTACGCCAATGCCTGGCTGGCGGCGAAACGACCCCTGTTCGGCACCCCCAATCCCTGGCGCTCCGACGCCATGACCGTCAACGGCTATCTGGGCTCCGACGGCATCCGTCCCTTTTTGGACGCCGATCCGGATGCGGGTCTTTTCGTTCTGGCCAAGACCTCGAATCCCTCCTCGGGTGAGTTGCAGGATCTGACCCTGGCCGGCAGCGGCGAAACCGTCTGCCACCGCATGGCCGGACTGGTCACCCAGTGGGGAGCCAACTGGCGCGGAGTCAGCGGCTATTCCCGGGTGGGCATGGTGGTGGGGGCCACCTATCCCGAAACGGCGGCCCAGTTGCGTCGCCTGGCCCCCCAGGCCCTGTTCCTCATGCCCGGCATCGGACCCCAGGCCGGTTCGGTGGCCGCCATCCGGGCGGGTGCGGGTGCGGATGGTCTGGGAGCCTATGCCGCCGTGTCCCGCAACATCCTCTACCCCTGCACTCCGGAGGAGCTGGACCGCCCGGACTGGCGCAACCGACTCACCCGGGCCGCTTCCGAAGCCGCCCGCGGCATGAAGGAGCTGATTCGCTCCACTTTGGGGCATGATTGAGAAAGTTCACCCTGGCGACGCCTCGGGGACATTCCCGATGATTCGCACCGACCCGATTGATACCGATAATCGTCCGGAGGAGCTGTATTTCACCTCCGAAGACCCGCCGCGCCCCTTTTTCAGGGTACTGTCCCCCCTGCTGATCACCCTGAGCCTGTCGATTCTGGCCCTCTCCTGGCCCCTGGCCTTGCGCTGGGGACTGGAGCAGGCCCTGGACCTGGGGGGCATCACCGGCGCCAAAGTGGGCTATGTGGCCTTCAATCCCTTTTCGGGTCGCCTGCGGGTGCGTCAGCTGAACCTCGATCCCCATTCCAGCCGCAATCCGGGCATCGAAGACGCCTTGTTGAAGATCTCCCTGTCAGCCTTGTGGCGCCGGGAGGTGATCATCCACCATCTCGACATCAACCGCCCCCTGTTGGAAACCCGACATCTGGCGCCCCTGCTCACCTGGCTCCCCGCCCTGTTTCCCCCGGACGATCCGCTGGCGGACAAGGGGGAAGCCTGGAGCTTTTCCCTGCGCAGCATGAGTCTGCGCAACGGCCAGATCCAGTGGCAGGACGAGAAGATGCAACTCGATGTCAGCGTCGATACCTTCGAATCGGAGGGATTCTCCCCGCTGACCCCGGCCCGCTTCACCTTCGAAGGCAACATCAACGGCGCTTCGGCCCGCATCCTCGGCAATCTGCAACCCTTCACCCGCAATCTGACGGGAAACCTGCGGGTCATCCTTTCCGGTCTGGAGCTGGCGCCGCTGGGCAAACGGCTGGCCCCGTTCGCCAACGACTTGTCCGGAAGGGTCAAGATGGATTCGATGATCGAGGTGGAGCGGCAACCCGGCGTGAAACTGCGTTTGCGGCAGGGCGGAGCCCTGCAGGTGGAGAATGGGCGTTTGGCCTCCGAAGCCCTCTCCCTCTCCCAGGAGTCGTTGAACTGGGAGGGAACCCTCGACATGACCCTCTTCCCGGAAGCCGAACCGCGCATCAACGCCCAGGGCAACTTCCAGGGCCGGGAAGTCTCTCTCAACCTTCCCCGCTCCGCAATCGCCATCGGACTGGAAAGCGGACGAGGCGAACTGGAGATGCTATACGGTCCCGGTAGGGAGAAAGAGCCCACCTTGACCCAATCCTCCCGTTTCGCCTTGCGCAACATCAAGATGAAATGGGACCAGGTGGAATTGAGCGAAGAACGCCTGGGCTGGAACGGCAGTTCGAAATGGCACACCCCGGCGGACGAACCCCAAGCCCGCTGGCAGGTGCAGGGCGATCTGCAGGGACAGGCCATGAAACTGAACTGGCCCTCAGCCAAACTGGATCTGTCCCATCAGGGGCTCAATGCCAAAATCGATATGGACAGACGACCCAACGCCCAGGGCCACTCCCGCCTGCTCTACCGGGGCAATCTGGAACTGCGCAAGCTGGAAGCCAACCATCCCTCCGCAACCCTGGCGGAGAAACTGTTTCGCTGGCGCGGGCAGCTGCGCCTGCAGCCAACGGACAAGTTGGAACAATCCCTGGCCATCCGGGGACAAGCCAATGCCACCGGACTGGAGAGCCATATCCATTCCCGGCACTGGAAACTGGTTCATCAGGGTGCCTGGTGGAGTGGCGAGATCAACGCCAATCTGGGAGACACCACCACCTGGGATGCCCAGGGACGACTGGAAGCCACCCGGGTGGTACTCTCCCACGAAGGAGCCGGAGGCGATATCTTTCAGAGCGAGCGGGTACTCTTCCGCGATCTGAAGGCCCGCCAACCCGGCATCTCCAGCATCGGGGCAGCCCGGCTGCAGAGCGTTCGCGTTCCCCGGAGCGGTGCCGAAACCATTCGGGACGTGCGCCTGTTGCCCCTCGGGCTGGGCGACAGCCTGTCGGTTCCCAAGATGGTTTTGACCGACTCCCAGCATCTGGCCAGCGACAATGTCGAGGTGAACGAAGGCAAGGTGCGTCTGACCCGCCGTTTGCAGGGACGCAGTGAAACCTTGCACTCCCTGCTTTCGGCCATGAAGATCAGCCTCGAAAGCACCTCCCTCACTCCGGATCGCCTGGGACACCCCTCGGCATCGGCGAAAACCCTGCCCTCCCAAACCGGCAACCGGGAGGCCACGGCCTCCGAATCGTTCGCCCTGGTGTTGCAATCCCTTCGTACCCAGGAGGAGGCCTCGACCGCGCTCAACAAATGGAAAGCCCGTGGCGTTACCGCCCGCACCCAGGAAAAGACCAGCTCAAGCGGTAGCGTCTGGCACGCCATCGTCACGGGAAACTACCCGGACCGGGCCACGGCCAACAAAGCCCTGGGCGAATTCCGTCAGAAGTTTCCCCAGCAGGATGTCTTCCTGGTGAAAACTCCGCCCCCGGTCCAACCGCTTGCCCCCTCCCCCTCGGAAACCGCTGCGGCAACCACGTCTACACCACCGTCGCCCGTTGTTGAAAAATCGCCGCCTTCGGTGCATGCTCTACAGCTCGGAGCCTTTCACCAGAAGGCGGAAATCCTGGAAGCGCAAGCCAAATGGCGCAAATCGGGCATCGAATCGCGCATCGTCGATCACCTTCCCAAGGAAGGACGCCCCTGGATGGCCCTGGTCACCGGGAACTTCGCCACCCGCCAGGAGGCTCAGCAGGAACTGCTGCGGCTGCGCAAGCAGATACCGAATCTGGATGCCTATCCGGTCACCGCACCCGCAGGAGAGAACCCCGCCCCGGCGACCGTTTCATCGGTTTCACCTCCACCTTCCGGCAAACCTCCCACTCCGCTGCCCCAACCGTTGCGTCGCCCCGCCTCCCCTCGCTGACAGGCAGATCTCCTACCGTCCCGCATTGATGCAGATCAATTTTTCCTGAAAATTATACTCTCTCCTCACAGAAATAAATGTTTGCTTTCAACCACATGTTGAGCGATAAATTATCCGGCGTTAGGAATTTTCACGATATTTGCGGATTTATCGAGACTCGTTCGCGATAAATCCGACCGAAATCGTTGTACCCTTTCCCGCTACGGCGAGGAACGGGCAAAGCCGTTGAAAAGACCCTCGAACTGACGGGAGGCACAGGATGGATTCGCAAGAGACGCAGCTGTCGCGGCGAAAATTCATGGAGGTTGCGGGCGCGGTCGGCTTGGGAGCCGCGGCCGTTCCAGGGGAGTTGATGGCGGGATTCCGTTTTCTCTCCCCGACTTCGGTGGACAATCCACTGGCCAGCTATCCCAACCGGGACTGGGAACGCATCTACCGGGATATTTTCCGTCACGACAAGACCTTCGTCTTCATGTGCTGTCCCAACGACACCCACAACTGCCTGCTGAACGCCTTCGTGAAGAACGATGTCATCGTTCGCATCGAGCCGACCTATGGCTACGGCAAGGCCCAGGATCTCTACGGCAATCAGGCCACCCATCGATGGGATCCGCGCTGCTGCCAGAAGGGGCTGGTGCTGGCCCGTCGCTTCTACGGCGACCGTCGCGTCAGCGGGGCCTTCCTGCGCAAAGGGTTCAAGGAGTGGGTGGACAAGGGATTCCCCCGCGATCCCAAAACCGGCGCCGCTCCCAAAGAGCTGATGCGTCGCGGCTGGGACTCCTGGGTCAAAGTCTCCCACGAAACGGCCTACCAGTATCACGCCAAGGTGCTTTACAACATCGCCAAGACCTATAACGGCGATACCGGAAAGAAGTATCTGCTGGAGCAGGGCTACGATCCCGACATGGTGGAAGCGGTCGGCGGGGCCGGCACCCGGGTGATGAAATTCCGCGGCGGCATGGCCAAACAGGGGGCCCTGCGTATCTTCGGCGCCTTCCGTTTCGGCAACTCGATGGCCCTGCTGGACTCCCATCTGCGCAAGGTGGACCCCAAGGACGCCAAGGGTGGCGGTTCCTGGGACTCTTATTCATTCCATACCGACCTGCCTCCGGGCCATCCCATGGTCACCGGCGAGCAGACCAACGATTTCGAGCTGTTCGATACCGAGAACTCGAATCTGATCATCCCCTGGGGCATGAACTGGATCTCCACCAAGATGCCGGACGGCCACTGGTTGACGGAGGCCCGCCTCAAGGGAGCCAAGACCGTTGCGGTGACCATCGAGTACTCCTCCACCGCCAACAAGTGCGATGAAGTGGTGGTGATCCGTCCCGGCACCGACCCGGCTTTCGCCCTGGGCCTGGCTCAGGTCATCCTGTCCGAAAAACTCTACGACGCCTCCTTCGTGAAACGCTTCACCGACCTGGGCACCCTGGTGCGCATGGATACCCTGGAGCGGCTGAAGGCCTCGGACTGCCTTCCCGGCCATCAGCAATCGGCCCTGACCAACTGGACCACCGTCATTCCCAAGGATGAAAAGGCCGCCCCCACCCTCAAACAGAAGGGCATGCAGATTCCGGAAGGTCTGGCGGGCGAGTTCGCCGATTTCGTCATGTGGAGCGGTGGCAAACCCGTGGCCGTCGGTCATGGTCAGGTGGGCGACCACTTCGACAAGCTCAATATCGACCCCGCCCTCTCCGGCAGCTTTGAAGTCACCCTGCTGGACGGCAAGAAAGTGACCTGCCGCCCGGTGCTGGACCTCATCAAGGAGTACCTGGATGCCAACCTGACGCCGGAAAAGACCAGCAAGGTTACCTGGGCCCCGGTTTCGGCCATTCAGGGTCTGGCGCGGGATATCGCCGCCAACAAGGGCAAGACCCTTTTCGCCACCGGCATGGGTCCCAACCAGATGTGGAACAACGACAACAAGGACCGCGCCATCTTCCTGGTGGCGGGCCTGACCGCCAACCTTGGACGCCATGGCGGTAACGTGGGTTCCTATGCGGGTACCTACAAGAACACCCTCTTCTCCGGCGTGCCGAGCTGGACGCTGGAAAACCCCTTCAAGCCCCAGCTGGATGCGGAAGGCAAACCCGAAGTCAAGCTCTATCTGCGTCCGGAATCGATGCACTACTGGGCCAACGGCGAACGGGTCATGAAGGCGGGCAACAAGAAGATCACCGCCGGGGCCCACATGCCCACCCCCACCAAAGCCATCTGGCAGGTCAACTCCAACTCCAGCCTCGGCAACCAGAAGGGCATGTACGACGTGGTGTTCAACACCCTGCCCAAGGTGGAGGTGGTGGTTTACAACGAGTGGTGGTGGACGGCCTCCTGCGAATTTTCCGACATCGTCTACGGCGTGGATTCGTGGATGGAGATGAAGATTCCGGACATGACCGCCTCCAACACCAACCCGTTCCTGCAACCCTATCCGCGCACCCCGATCCGTCGCAACTTCGAGACGGTGCCCGATACCGACACCTACAAAGGTGTGGCGCAGCAACTGACCCAGTTGACCGGAGATGCCCGTTTCGAGCAGATGTGGCACTTCCTGGCGGACAATCGCCCCGAGGTCTACCTGCAACGCATCATCGACGGCTCCACGCCGTTGCGGGGCTACAATTTCTCCGAGCTGGAACAACAGGCCAAGTTGGGTATTCCGGCCCTGTTGAACACCCGCACCTATCCGCGCATCAACAGCTACGAACAGGTGACGGAGTCCCGTCCCTGGTACACCAAGACGGGTCGGTTGGAGTATTACCGTCCGGAAGTGGAGTTCATCGAGGCTGGTGAGAACCTGATCGTGCATCGGGAACCCTCCGAAGCCACCTTCCACGATCCGTGCGCCATTCTGGCCGCTCCCCATGCCGCCATCCGGGCCAAGAAACCCGCCGATTGGGGCATCGGACCGGACGAAAAGTCCCACACCGCACGGCAGATGCGCAACACCACCTATACGGCGGACGAGTTGGCCGGGTCCAAGCATCCCCTTTTCGATCAGGGATTCAAGTACCTGTTCATCACGCCGAAGTATCGTCACGGGGCCCACACCACGCCCATCGACACCGATTTCATGTCCATCCTCTTCGGACCGTTCGGTGACATGTATCGTCGTGACAAGCGCATGCCCTCCGTGGGTGAGATGTATGTGGACATCAATCCCGAGGATGCCCGCGCCCTGGGCATCGAAGACGGCGATTACGTCCACATCGACGGCGACCCCAAGGACCTGCCCTTCCGGGGCTGGGACAAGGCGGAGCGCAAAGCCGAGTACAAGGTGGCCCGACTGCTTTGCCGGGCGCGTTACTATCCCGGCACGCCGCGCGGAGTCACCCGCATGTGGTTCAACGGTTACATGGCCACCCCCGGTTCCGTGAAGGCGCACGAATCCCGTGCCGACGGCGTGGCCAAAAATGCCGAAACCAATTACCAGTCGCTCTTCCGCTACGGTGGGCATCAAAGCCTGACCCGCTCCTGGCTGAAGCCGACCCATCAAACCGCCACCCTGATCACCCGTAAATCCTGGACCAACGAGGTGACCAAGGGCTTCAACGTGGATGTCCACTGCGTGACCAACGCTCCCCGCGAATCCCTGGCCAAGCTGACCAAGGCGGAGGACGGGGGCATCGGGGGCAAGGGCAAGTGGCGTCCGGCGGAGCTGGGATTCCGGCCCGGCAATGAGGGACCCGCCCTCAAGCAGTATGTTGCGGGCGGTTTCGTGAAGATCACCAAAGCCTAAGACCGACAGCCAAGGAGTCCCGACCATGCCGAAAGTTTTTAACTGGCAAATTGGCCGCGAAATGGAATACCTCTATGATGAGGCGCGTCCCGAAAAGCAGTTTGCCATGATCATGGATACCAACAAGTGCATCGCCTGCCAGACCTGCACAGTGGCCTGCAAGACCACCTGGACCTCGGGACGCGGCCAGGAGTACATGTTCTGGAACAACGTCGAGACCAAGCCTTACGGCTACTACCCGCTTGGCTGGGACGTGAAGATCCTGGATCGCATGGGGGTTCAGGATATCGAAGGGGATATCTATCAGGGCAAGACGGTCTTCGAAGCGGCTCCGGATGGCGAACGGGTTCTGGGCTATCTGCCGGAAGATCTCGACTACGCCAACCCGAACGTCAGCGAAGACGACTCGGCGGGCATCATGACCCAGGGCGCCCATATCACCATGCCCCACATGCAGTGGATGCATTATCTGCCGCGTATTTGCAATCACTGCACCTACCCGGCCTGTGTCGGCGCCTGCCCCCGGCAGTCGGCCTACAAGCGCAAGGAGGACGGCATCGTTCTCATCGATCAGCAACGCTGCCGTGGCTACCGCGAATGCGTGCGGGGCTGTCCCTACAAGAAGCCTTTCTTCAATGCCATCACCCGCACCTCCGAAAAGTGCGTCGGCTGCTATCCGGCGGTTGAAAGCGGGCGGCAGACCCAATGCACCATGACCTGCATCGGAAAGATCCGGCTGCAGGGATTCATCTCCCAGCCGTCCAAGGCACGGGATGACAACCCCATCGACTACCTGGTCCACATGACCAAGGTGGCCAAGCCGCTCTATCCGCAACTGGGCCTGGAACCGAACGTTTACTACATTCCGCCGATCCATGTCCCATCGCCCTACCTGAAGCAGCTCTTCGGCTCGAAGGTCGATCTGGCGGTGTCGGCCTATCGCAAGGCCCCGGACGACAAGAAACTGTTGGGAGCCCTGCTGCTTTTCGGCAGCACCCCCATGATCATTCATCATTTCAAGGTCAACGATGCCTTTGCCATCGGTTTCGACGAAAAGGGCAATGAACTCGCCCGCGTGCCTTTCCGGGAGCCCATCTTCCTGCGCACGGCATTCGACGAGAAGCATCAAACCTATCGCAGCAACATGACCTGAACGGAGCGGACCCATGGGTGCATTCAAGAAGGTTCTTTTCCTGGCGGCAAGCATCGCGGGACTGGCGGGCACGGTGGGTACCGCCGTTGGAGCGGATCCGGCAACAGGGTTGCAGGCAGCCCGGGTGAAGGGGGATGGTCCGATTCTGGATCCCTCTTCCCCTGTCTGGAACTCGGCGAAGCCCGTTACGGTGAATATGGCCGCCCAAACCGTGGCCACACCGCAAAACGCCAACCCCTCCATCAAGGAGATGACGGTTCGTTCCGTACATAATGGAGAATGGTTGGGCGTGTTGATCGAATGGAAGGATCCCTCACGCAACGACACGGTGGTGGTGGATCGTTTCGGTGATCAGGTGGCCATCGAGCTCCCGGTGGTTTTCAAGCCGGACGCTCCCGCCAATCCGATGATGGGCGCTCCGGGTGAGCGGGTCAACATCATCCAGTGGCGGGCGGCTTTCCAGGCGGATCTTGATCGGGGTCGGGACATCGAGGTGCATGACCTTTATCCCAACGCCGTGGCCGATCTTTATCCTGACCAGGTGTTGAAGACCATCGATTTGCGGCCTTACGCCGGTGCGGTGGGAATGGACAACCCGGTGGCCAAACATCGCGCCAGCCCGGTGTTGGACCAGTTGGCCGAAGGTTTCGGCTCCTTGACGGTGAAACAACATCAGGAAGCGGACGGCAAGGGCTATTGGCGGGATGGGATGTGGCATGTGGTGATCACCGCCCCCATGGGTCCGGATGGGGCCAACGGGCCCCGGTTGCTGCCCGGCGCCAATTCCGTGATGGCGTTTGCAGTGTGGGATGGCAGTGAAGCGGAAGTGGGTTCCCGCAAGGCGTGGTCCGACTGGGTGCCGTTGAGCCTGGATCGTTAAGATTTTTCAGGGTTGCGAAAACCGGGAAAGGAAGCGAGTATGCCTTTCCCGGTTTTTTTTGCCCCGGAAGGAGGCGGAGCTGCTCTGGCCTTGTAATATTTTATCTTTTAGAAATCAAAAAAAGAAAATGTTCTGTCCGTTGACGTTGTTTTCTGGTAACTATTCAGGCCCTTATGCAGCGCGACACGACCGTGTCATCTGCAAAAGGCAAGGCCAAGGGCGCTGCTCTGGACCCATCGGGGGGACGTAATCCCCCCGAACCCCCGTTTATCTGAATAGTTAATTTATTTTAACCATAGCTTTAGAAGTATTTTATTTTTTCATTAATAAAATACAAATCAAAGGATAGAACATTTTCTATTTTTGCTACTTTAGAGGCAACATATTGAACGGCGAAAAATTAAACCATCCTAGTTCGCCTCACTTGTCTAAGAAGGGTTTATCATGACGGCTGAAGTCTCGACCGAACAGTTGAAATCCCTGCTGGTTCCCGCCGCCGTGCTGCGTTGGCTGGCGCGCGGATTCACCTACCCCCATCCCGGCCATATCGAACTGCTGCAGCAGGAGGCCACCCCTCTGGATCGCCCCGGCCTCTCCCCGGAAAGCCGCACGGCGCTGGAAGCCGCACTGGCTCTCCTCTCCGACTGCACCGAAGAGGAACTGGCCGGGGAACACATCCGTCTCTTCACCGCCAAGGGAGTCTGCTCCCTGCACGAAACCGCCTACGGCGACGGACGCCGCATGGGGGGCCAACCGGTGGAACTGGCCGATATCGGGGGATTCTACAAAGCCTTCGGGCTGGAGCCGTCGCCCGCCCAACCGGATCTGCCGGATCACCTGTGCATGGAACTGGAATTTTACAGCCTGGTGTTGGTCAAGCAAGCCTACGCCCTGGCGGAAGGCTGGAGCGAACAAGCGGAGATCGCCGCCCAGGCGGGCGAAAAATTCCTGGTGGAACACCTGGGACGCTGGATCCCCCCGCTGGTGGCCTCCATCCGGGAGCAGGCCGGTGCGGAATCCTGGCATGCCGCCATAGGGCAACTACTGCAATCCGTCATCGCCGACGAATGCACCCGTCTCGGGGTGACCCCGCAGCCCTTCTCGGCCCGGATGGTTGCGGACGAGGAGGTTACCGGAGATACCTTCACCTGTCCGAGGGATGAGATCCAGGACGATTCATCCGCACCGCTGGTGTAATTCCGTTTCTGTTTCATTTTTGCATTATTGCAGGGGTCTGGGGACCATCATG
>JADGAQ010000008.1 GCA_015231925.1 Magnetococcales bacterium | reverse complement strand
GATTATCCCCCCCGGCGGGGTTCGGGGCAGCGCCCCGAGGTGTTGACGTGGCCTTGGCGGGTCGAAGCTTTAAAGTGAAATGACCAACTCCGAACTGCTGCCAAACCCTGTTACCTCTTCGACCCGCCCGGAGGGGGCAAGGGGAGGGTCTCATCCTCCCCATCCTTGAACGCACCAACAAGACGAAGCCGGGGCCATTCGAACAAAAGAATGACTCTCGAAGCAAACCCGAACCAAGGCGGAATGGGCACGTCCAAAAAGGATGGGGAGGATGAGGCCCTCCCCTTGCCCCCTCCGGCGGGTCGAAGCATTTACCAAGATCGTGCGGGAGATCGGGTTGGTGCGCTTTTCTTCAGGGCTTCGACCCGCTACGTCAACGTCAACACCTCGGGGCGCTGCCCCGAACCCCGCCGGGGGGGATCCCCCGGACCCCCGTATTGATTTCTCAGGCCTGGTCCGGATACTCCTCTTCCGCTTCCCGCGCCACCGCCCGATAACCGATATCCCGCCGGTAATAGGCCTCTTCCCAACGAATGAGACGTACCGCCTCGTAAGCCCGTTGCCGCGCCGCCGTGGCGTTTTCGCCCAGGGCCGTCACCCCCAGCACCCGCCCGCCGTCGGTAACCAGCGTCTGACCCTTCTGGGCGGTGCCGGCATGAAAAACCTGCACATCCTCCAGATTGGCCACCGTATCCAAACCGGAAATCGGCAACCCCTTGCGATACGACATGGGATACCCCCCGGAGGCCATCACCACGCACAACGCCGTGCGCGGATCCCACTCGATGGCGCAATCCGCCAGCGAACCGCCGGAAGCCGCCATCATCAGCGGCACCAGATCGGACTTCATCCGCATCATGAGAGGCTGGGTCTCCGGATCTCCGAAGCGGGCGTTGTACTCCAACACCTGAATCCGCGATCCGTCGATCATCAGTCCCGCATACAGCACCCCGCGATAGGGACGCCCCATGGCGGCCAGGGTGGCCACCGTGGGTTCGATGATCTGATCGAGAACCCGCTGGGTCAGGCGCTGACTCAACACCGGCGCCGGGGAGTAGGCCCCCATGCCGCCGGTGTTGGGACCGGTGTCCCCCTCTCCCAGTGCTTTATGGTCCTGGCAACCGGCCAGGGGAATGACGTTCTTGCCATCCACCAGAACGAGGAAAGAGGCCTCCTCCCCTTCCAGATACTCCTCGACCACCACGGTTTCGCCGGCGCTGCCCAACTCCCGCTGCACCATGATGCGGTTCAGGGTCTCCATGGCCATCGGCAGGGAGTGGCAAACCGTCACCCCCTTGCCCGCCGCCAGACCCGATGCCTTGATCACGATGGGCGCTCCCTGCCCCTGCACATAGGCCCGGGCCGCCTGAATGTCGGTGAATACCCCGTGACCCGCCGTCAGAATGCCCGCCTTGTTCAACACCTGTTTCATGAAGACCTTGGAGCCCTCGATCTCCGCCGCCGCCCGACTCGGACCGAAGGCGGCGATGCCGACCGCATTCAGGGCATCCACCAGGCCCAGCACCAGGGATACTTCCGGCCCCACCACCACCAGATCGATCTGCTTCTCCCTGGCGAAACGCACCAGGGCATCCACATCATCCGCCTGAATGGAGACACATTTGCCCTCCCGAGCCATGCCGGCGTTGCCCGGGGCACACCACAGACGCTCCACCAGGGGAGAACGGGCAATCTTCCAGGCCAGGGCGTGTTCACGCCCGCCACTTCCCACCAGCAAAATCTTCATGCCCATGTCACATCCTTTTCGCCCGTTAGAGCGTGTTAACAATCGCCAGATTTTGGTTCCTGGCAAGGCGCAAGACGGTGAGGAAGCGGAGTGCAGTTCTCCGGCATGAGCATTCCGAACCGGATTGCAACGCCGCCAGGGGCCAAAAGAGGGTGATGGTTAACAGGCCCTGATGTCGAAGCGTTTCCCCGCGATACCAGCATGGCTAAATTCCGCTCAAGAATCCAGGATCCAGGCATCTCCGGGATATTTTGCGAAACCGGCGTGGCAAAGAAAAGGGGGTTGGAAGGAGCGACTCCTCCCAACCCCCTCCGCACGTCGAGGCCTGTGTATCGATACGAGAAAACCCTCAGCGGCTGGTGTCTTCGGTGGAGCAGGTATTGAGGCCAACCAGGGGATAGATGGGACAAAAGCGGATGAATCCTGTCAACAGCGGGATAAGACCCAACCAGGCCCAAGGAGTCTGCAAACCGATGAACGCCTGGGGCAGAATAACAACCCCAATCAAGATGCGGAGGCCACGATCCAGATTTCCAACATTTGCTTTCATTCACTCCCTCCTTTTACGGGAAACGTGGATAGCCAAAATTTTCCAACCTTTCGGGGTACATTGGCGGTTAGAGACAGCGTGAGAAGGAAAGTTCCCGGATGGAGGCAGAGAAAAAAGCAAAGGCGCCCCGTAAACGGAGCGCCTGGGCTGAAACGTGGGGACAGACGGAGGGATCAGTGAGAAGGCGTCTGCCGGTAGGAAGCCGACCGCGCCCGATTGACCGCGATACCGTAGCGACCCTTGGCAAAGATATCGGCGAGGATCTCACCGGCATCGGTCAGGCCGTTGTCGGTGTGGGCCATCTCCAGCAACTGCACACCGTACTCTTCATCCCGTTCCACAAACTTGCCTGCCAGGAAGCACAAGGCGGCATAGCTTTTCTGCGTTCCGCCCATGAGGCTTTCGAGCTGATGTTCCTTGGCATAGCCGGCCGCTTCGCACAGGGGTTTCCAGTCGCGCATCCAGGGAATCCCCGGATCCTTTTTTCCGCTGGGGCTCTCTTCCGCCAGGGAAAGGATCAGGTCATTGATGATCCAGTGTTCCCCTTGACGCAGGGCTTTCATCCAGAGATCCGTACCACTGGCCAACTGCCGGATGCAGCCCCCCTTGCCGGTTATATAGCAGTAGCCCCGTTCGATCTGGGGATAGGCTTCTCCTTTGGCCGCCCGGGTGGAGAGGTCGGACCGGGACTTGAGGCCCTTTTCCCAGGTGCGATAACCGGCTTCGTCTCCCTGCACCCCCATGACGGGAGCCAACAGGAACACCAGCAGAGAAGCGATGGTGATGCGTTTCATTGAGGCCACCTTTGCATGAACAGTCAGTGCCGGAAGTGACGCACTCCGGTAAACACCATGGCCATGCCATGGCTGTCGGCGGCGAGAATGACTTCCTCGTCCCGCACCGATCCGCCGGGTTGGATGATGGCTTTGGCCCCCGCTTCGGCGGCGGCGTCCACCCCATCCCGGAAGGGAAAGAATGCATCCGATGCAAGAACCGAACCAAGAACGGGGTTGTCCGTGCGACCGGCTTCCCGGGCGATTTCCTGGGCCTTCCAAACCGCAATGCGCGAGGCATCCACCCGGCTCATCTGACCGGCGCCCACCCCCACGGTACAACACTCCCTGGCGTAGACGATGGCGTTCGATTTGACGTGCTTGGTCACCTTCCAGGCGAACAGGAGATCCTGCAACTCTTCCGGTGTCGGTTCCCGGCGGGTGACCAGCCGCAGGGAGGCGGGGTCCAGCACATGGCGATCCGCCTCCTGAATCAGCAGTCCCCCCGCCACCCGTTTGAAATCGAATCCCTCCAGACCCGGAGGCACCGCTTCGTCCGGTCCCACCGTTCCCGAAAGCTGCAAGAGGCGCAGATTCTTCTTGGCGCCCAGGACTTCCAAGGCTTCCGCATCGAAACCCGGGGCGATGACCGCCTCCACGAAGGTGCTGGAAATCTCCCGGGCCACCGCACCGGTGATCTCCCGATTGCAGGCGATGATACCGCCGAAAGCCGAAACCGGATCCGCCGCCCTGGCGCGACGATAGGCTTCCAGGATGTCCGGGTTCTGGGCCACACCGCAGGGATTGGTGTGTTTGACGATCACCACCGCGGCTTCCGAGAACTCCTTGACCAGCTCCAGAGCGCCGTTGGCGTCGTTGATGTTGTTGAAGGAGAGCTCTTTGCCCTGCAGCTGTTTGGCCCCGGCCACCACCGAGCCCGAGGCTTTGGGTTGCACATAGAACGCGGCGCGCTGATGGGGATTCTCCCCGTAACGCATCTCCTGGGATTTGCGAAACTGCAGCGTGACGCTGCTGGGAAAGAGATCCGGGGTACCGTTTTCGTCCAGGGAGCAGAGCCAGTTGCTGATGGCCGCGTCGTAGGCCGCCGTGCGGGTGAAGGCTTTGCGCGCCAGGTAGGCGTTGGTGCTTTCGGACATGGCACCGCAGTTCAGCCGCATCTCTTCCAGAATACGATCGTAATCCTCCGGATCGGTCACGGCGGAGACGAAGCGGTAGTTCTTGGCGGCGGAGCGCAACATGGAGGGACCGCCGATATCGATGTTCTCGATGGCCAGTTCCAATACGCACTGGGGATCGGCCACGGTCTTCTCGAAGGGATAGAGATTCACCACCACCATATCGATGGGGCGAATGCCGTGGATCTTCATGTGAACCTGATGTTTGGGATTGTCCCGCACGCTCAGGATGCCCCCGTGTACTTTGGGATGCAGCGTCTTCACCCGTCCGTCGAGCATTTCGGGAAAACCGGTCAGCTCCGAAATCTGCATGACGGGAATGCCGTGTTTTTTCAACAGCTCCGCAGTACCACCGGTCGAGACGATCTTGACATCCAGGGAGGCGAGTCCCTGACAGAATTTTGGCAGGCCGGTCTTGTCGGAAACGCTGACCAGAGCGCGTTTGATGGTGTTCATCGATTGCGATTCCTTGTTGAAGCACGCATCAGAAGTGCAGCAAAAAATCCATCCGTATTGGTAACATGAGGAACCATCCGAAGGAAGGGTTCCCCATTCGGCAACGACACAATCCCGAAGCCAGCCAGTGTCTTCGTTACGGAAACCAGAGAAAATTCCGGATAATCGGCAAGAAAGGAGGATACCACCTTTTCGTTTTCCTCTGCAAACACCGAGCAGGTGGCGTAGACCAGACGACCTCCGGGTCGGACCAACTGAGCCCCCGCCGCCAGAAGCGCTCCCTGGCGCAGGGGAAACACCGCCATCTCCCCCGGATCCGCCCGCCATTTGAGATCGGGATGGCGTCGCCAGGTGCCGGAGGCCGAGCAGGGGGCATCCACCAATACCCCATCCGCTTTTTGCGCAAGTTTCAGTAATTTTTTATCGCGTTCGTGGCGCAGAGGCAAGAGGTGAATAATCGAAAGACCCGATTTCCTGGCCCTGGGAGGCAGGCGTTGCAACCGGTTGAGGGCGGTATCGCAGGCGATCACCTCGCCCCGGTTGTCGAGGAGATCGGCCATCTGCAGGCTTTTGCCCCCCGCTCCGGCGCAGAGATCGACCAGGAGCTGACCGGATTGGGGATTCAGCAGGGGCACGATCAGTTGACTGCCTTCGTCCTGGACTTCGCAAGCCCCCTCCGCGAAGAGCGCATGCCCTTCCAGCGAGACCGGCTGGGGAAAACGCAAACCCCACGGGGACCAGGGGGTGGCCCGGCAGTCGAACCCGGCCTCCTGCCACCGCTCCAGCCAGGTTTGGCGGGTGTGGCGTCGCCTGCTGGGACGCAGATCGAGGGGAGCCGTACCGTTGAGAAAGGTCGCCAGGGCTTCGGCCTGTGCCTCGTCCCGGTCTCCGGCCAGCCGCTGCCAAAGCCAGGAGGGCAGGCTGTGGCGTTGCCAGGGCGTCGGCAAGGTCGAGGCCCGGCGTTGCAGGTCGGCCAGACAGGCCTCCTCCTCACCGGGCGCGCCGTCGGGTTCCCCACCTTGCAGACCAACCAGGGCCGCCAGTTGCCCGGCGGGTTCCACGCCCCCCTCCTCTTCCAGGAGGCAGCGGTGACGCACCACGGCGTAGCAGAGGGTGCGCACCACGCGGCGATCCCGCACTCCCAGTTCGGGATGGGCGCGAAAGTAGGCCGCCAGGGAGAGGTCAAGTGGTCCCGGCTGGCGGAAAAAGGCTTGCAGAAGGCCGATGGCGTGTTCCCGGCGGGTCATGGACCGGTCCGGGGATCCGGGTTGCGCAGCACCTCGAAGACGCTTCTCACCAGGATGGCCAGGGGCACCGCGAAAAAGACCCCCAGCAGGCCCGCCAGATAACCGAAAACCAGCACCGCCAGGATAATGGTCACGGGATGGATCTTCACCGCCTCGCCCAGGATCAGGGGGGCCACGATATTGCCGTCCACCAGTTGCAGGATGCTGTAGGCGATCAGCGGCTTGACCGCCTCGAAGGTCAGGCCCCACTGCACCACCCCCAGCACCGCCACCGGGATGATCACCACCATCACCCCCAGAAAGGGGATCAGGGCGGAGAGTCCGGTGAGAATGGCCAGCAGCATGGCATACTGGAAGTTCATCAAGGCGAAGACGATGTAGGTCACCAGCCCCAGCAAAAGGGTTTCCCAGACCTTGCCGCGAATATAGCCGCCGGTTCCGGCATCCACATCCCGCATGACCCGGATGAGCAGCGTGCGGTTTCGGGGCAGAAAACGCTGCACCGCCACCAGCATCGCCTCCTTGTCCTTGAGGAAGAAGAAGACCAGAAAAGGCACCAGAAAGAGATAGATCAAAATGGAAAACAGTCCCGGCAAACCGTGCAGCAGGTAGGTGACGGTACTGGCCAGCAGATTCTGGGAGGCCTCCACCAGGCGCAACAGGAGATTTTCCACCATGGCCGGATTGACCAATCCTGCCGCATAGGCCGAAAAGCGCACCAGAATCTCCTGCAGGGTGCGATTGATGCGGGGCACTTCATCGATCAACTGGGAAATCTGTTGCGCCAACGTCGGCATCAGTACCAGAAAGAAGAGCAGCAACAGCAGGATGAACAGGCTGAAGACCACGAATACCGCCAGGATGCGGGGAACACGGATGCGTGTCAGGGGGCGGATCAGCCCTTCCAGGAGATAGGCCACCACCAGCGCGGTCAGAAAGGGGCCGATGGCCGGTCCCAGTCCCACCACGACCAGGGTGCCGATGGTCAACGCCGCCAGAAGTCCGGAAATGTGCGGATCAGCCAGGCGCAAGGTCCACGTTTTCAACAGGTTGTCCATTGCGAAGATCTTTACGACTCGTAGGTTGGGCATTCTCCGCCGACAGGATCAGGACCAGGGTAGCGGTATCCACCTGTTCGTACAAGGCGGCAATGTGTTCGGGGTGCATGCGCACGCATCCGGCGGAGACCGGCTGCCCCAGGCGTGCCACGTCGTCGGTGCCGTGGATGTAGATGTAGCGTTCCCGGCTGTCGATGCCCGGGCCCCGGTTGCAACCCTCCTCCAGCCCTTCCAGCCAGAGGATGCGGGTGGTGATCAGGTCTCTTGGCGCTTCCCTGCTCTCCGGCACCACCTCTCCCGTGGGTTGACGGCTTTTGAACACCGCACCCAAAGGTTGGCCCTCCCCATAACAGGCGTGAATGCGATGCAGGCCGGGCGGGGTGCAGCCGCTGTTTTCCCGATTGCCGAAACCGGTCCGGGCGGTGCTGACCGGCCACACCGCGACGACCCCCCGGTGGTCCATGGCAAAGAGCCGTTGTCCCTGGCCCCAGACCACCAGGGCCGGATTCTCTTCCCGCCAGCCACCCGCCAGCAGCTTTTCCCGGGCTTCGGCCACCACGGTTTGCGGTATTGACATCCTTTCCATTCTGTTTCCTTTTAATATTCAATCCTTTAAAAATCAAAAAAAGAAAATGTTCTGTCCTTTGACTTTTCATCTTTTATTTCTACTTGGACGATCCAGGCCGACCAATATTCAGGTTTGCAAGATTCGGGACGAATTAATTTTAATTATCATCATCTAATTAAAATACTTTTTTAAAATCAACGTCAAAAGATAGAACATTTTCTTTTTTTGATACTTAAAAGATAACATATTGAAAGTCAAAAGATACCACAGCTGGTCACGAGAGTAACCCCTTTTCCGGGGAAAATCGATGCCGGGCGTTAATCCCACCCGCAACGCTCAAAACGGGTTGAGATGTGGCAGTGATTCCGCTAGCTTGCTTGATCAAGGGCTCGTTGCGTCCATTGCACCCGTCATGAAGGAACAAGCCATGTTCAAAGGCGTCTTCACCGCACTGATCACCCCCTTCCGGGATGGCGAGATCGACCAGGTCGCTTTGGCCGGCCTGGTGGAATTTCAAATCGCCAACGGCATACACGGCCTGGTACCCTGCGGCACCACCGGCGAATCGGCCACCTTGAGCCACGACGAACACCGCGAAGTCATTCGCCGGGTGGTGGAGCTGGTCGGGGGTCGCGTACCGGTGCTGGCCGGAACCGGATCGAATTGTACGCGGGAATCGGTGGAGTTGACACGCTACGCCAAAAGCGTGGGCGCCAACGGGGCCCTGTTGATCACCCCTTATTACAACAAACCCACCCCCGATGGTCTGGTGGCCCACTACGAAACCATCGCCCGCTCCGTGGACCTGCCGCTGGTGCTTTACAACGTGCCGGGACGCACCGCCGTGGACATGAAGGCCGAAACCGTGCTGCGTCTGGTTCATCTGCCCCAGGTGGTGGGCATCAAGGAGGCCACCGCCGATCTGGAACGGGCCGCGCGCCTGCACGCCGCCTGCGGGGACAGCTTCACCCTGCTTTCCGGCGATGACGGCACCTTCCTGCCCTTCCTGGCCATCGGCGGCCACGGGGTGATCTCGGTCACTTCCAACGTGGCTCCCCACCGCATGGTCAAACTGTGGGAACGCTGGCAGGCCGGAGACCTGTTCGGCGCCCGACAGGAACACGAGGCCCTCTTGCCGCTGCACGCCCTGATGTTCTGCGAAACCAATCCGATTCCCGTCAAAGCGGCGGCAGTTCTGCGGGGGCTGTGTACTCCCGAGATCCGCCTCCCGCTGACCCCTCTTTCCGAGGGCCGTCGGGAAGCCCTGCGTCAGGCCATGGCGCGACTCGGCCTTCTCCCGGAGGGGCATGCCTGACCTTTTCCCTAACCGCCTGCTCCGGAACCTCCTGCTGTCGGCGGGTGCGCTGTGGCTTGCCGAACCCGCCCTGGCCGGCACCGCCGCGGAGGTCGCGCGGGGCAAGCTGCTCGCCGAGGCCTGCCGGGCCTGTCACCATCTGGATGGCAAAACCCGGCAGGGACTGGCCGGTCCCTCTCTGGTCGGCGTTTGGCAGCGGCAGGCGGGTACCGTACCCCACTATTCCTATTCCGAAGGCATGCGGGCCAAAAGTCGGGCGTGCCTGATCTGGAACGGTGAAACCCTGGAGGCCTTTCTCACTTCGCCTTCCAAAGTCGTGCCGGGAACCCATATGAGCTTCAACGCCTCCCTCGGCCCGGCGGAACGCCCCCAGGTGATCGCCTATCTCTCCACCTTGGGCAAACCCCCGGCGGTCAGCCGGTTGGCCTTGCGGCTGCGCGAATCCGCCGAAGGCCATCCCACCCGGGCCATCGATCCCGAGCGGGTGAGCGCCGGACAGGAGGAGGCCCGCAAATGCACCGCCTGCCACGATCTCACCTCCCAGCGCAAAATCCTCATCGGCCCCCCTTTGTGGGGGGTGTGGGGCCGAGCGGTGGCCAGTTCACCGGGATTCTGTTATTCGGAAGCCATGCGTCGTCTGCCTTCCGATCTGGTTTGGAACGAACGTTCCCTCTCCCTTTTCCTGGAAGATCCTCCGGGTATGGTTGCCGGCACCCGCATGCTCTTTACCGGGGTGAAGGCGGAAAAACGCCGCCTGGGGTTGATCGGTTTCCTGCGCACCTTGCAGTAGTGGAGAATACCCATGTCCGGCGTCATCGCCACCAATCGAAAAGCCCATTTCAACTACGAGATCCTGGAATCCTTCGAAGCCGGCGTCATGCTCTCCGGCACCGAGGTGAAAACCATCCGCGCCGGAAAGCTCAATCTCAACGAGTCTTACGGCATCCTGCAAGGGGGTGAGCTGTTCCTCTTCAACGCCAACATTCCCGTCTACAGTCACGGCAACATTTTCAACCATGATCCGGTCCGGTCCCGCAAGCTCCTGGTGCATCGGCACGAGCTGCGCCGTCTCATCGGCGTCACCCGGGAAAAGGGGTTGACGCTCATTCCCCTCAAAGCCTACTGGAAAAACGGCAAGGTCAAGATTGAGGTCGGCATCGGGCGGGGCAAAAAGCTTCACGACAAGCGGGATACCATCCGCGAGAGAGACTGGCAGATGGAGAAACAGCGACTGATGAAAGACAGCCGGGATTCCGATTGAACACCGTCCGATCATGCAGGAAGGAGTTGCAAAACTCCCGAGGTCCTGCCGGGTTATGCTTTTGATCTTTTGACTTTCAATATTTTATCTTTTAAGTATCAAAAAAAGGAAATGTTCTGTCCTTTGACGTTTCTTTTTTTATTCGTTTAGCTAATCAAGACCCATTGCTTCGCCGTTTTGCAATTTGTTCTTTTGACTGAGGAAAAGTCAACGGACAGAACATTTCCTTTTTTTGATACTTAAAAGATAAAATATTGAAAATCAAAATAATTTATTATATCTCGCCGACGAAAAAACCAGGATGAAGAAAATGAAGATGCGTTTTCAAAACTGGGTGATTGTTACAACAACCTCTCTTGTAATTTTGTTATCATCCATCTTCCTGGTCACCGTCTTCGGCAAATTCACCAACATGTCCGAGGAAAACGCCCAGGAGCGCTTCTCCCTCATCGCCCAACAGGCCGTCGGGGAAATCGTCGGCATGGTGCGCCACAACGCCCGCTTCGTCACCACACAAACCCGGGACGAACTGAGTCACTTCGTCGATCACGGTCACATCAACCCCCAGGCGCTCTTCACCTCCTTCGTCAACTCCCTGGAAGCCGATCCAACCCTCTACTCACACTACTTCGGCCTGGAAAATGACGAATTTTTTCAAGTCATCGCCATTCGCGGCGATGTTCGTATCCAAGTCGCTCTGAAAGCCCCGCACAACGCTTTTTTCGCCATGCGCACCATTCTTCGGGAAAACGAAACCAGCCGACAGGAGACTTGGCGCTTCTACGACGAAAACCGCCGCTTTATTTCGGAACGGCAGGATCCGGCCAAATACGCCCCGACCGAACGGGTGTGGTACAAATCCGCCCTCGGTAGCGGCACACTCGCGGTGACACCCCCCTACCTCTTCTCCTCCACCGGAGAGCTGGGCCTCACGGTGGCCGCCCCCCTTGCGGAGCGCACCGGCGCACTGGGTACCGACATCAGTCTGTTCTCCCTGAATACCTTTCTCTCCCAAATCTCCCTGACGCCGAACGGCGCCATTCTCATGCTGGACGGCGACGGGCGCGTGCTGGCTTTTCACAGCCCCGGTAAACTCTTCGACGGCGTGTCGGTAACCGCTTTGACCCCTTTGGAGAAGATCGACGATCCCTTCCTGAAATCCCTGCATACCACCCGCGCCACCGGCGTCTCCGAGGTCACCTCTCTTGGAGAGGGCAGCCGGACCCGGAAATTCGTGGTGTCGCGGCATGTCTCTCCCCCCATCGGTGGTTTGGCCTTCCAGGTGGTCAGCCTGGCGCCCATGAGCGATTTCTCCGAACCCATCGACAAAGCCCGTCAGGATGTGCTGTTCGCCTCCCTGGCCATTTTGCTGGTCCTGCTGCCCCTGGCCCTGCTCGGTTCCCGGCAGGTGGTACAGTCGCTGCAATCCCTGGCCAGCAACTCCGAACGCCTCAAACAGCTCGACTTCTCCACCGAACCCCACAAGCCGGAGTCGTTCCTTTACGAAATCAACGCCCTCGGTGAAGCCCAGGTGGTCATGCAACACTCCATCAAACAGCGCACCTCGGAACTGAAACTCGCCGAAGAAAAACTGGCCCGCCTGGTCGCCAACGGCATTCAACTCGCCCGGGAGCAGGATCGCACCGTGCTGTTGCGCCACATCCTCTTCGGGGCCCGGGAGATTGCCCAGTGCGCCGCCGCCACCCTCTTTCTCAAAACGGAACGGAATACCCTGAGCTTCGCCTTGCGCACCAACGAAGAGCCCTTGCCCGCTTTCGAGATTCCGTTGCTCAATCCCGTTACCGGACAGGCCAACGACAAATTTGTCGTTGTCTATGCCGCATTGAACAATCAGACCGTCATCATCGACGACGTCTATCGGGAGACCCGGTTCGATCTTTCCGGCACCAAGCGGTTCAGCGAGGCTTCCGGCTTTCGTACCGTCTCCATGTTGACCGTGCCCCTTTCGCCGCGCGAAGGGGAGGTGATCGGACTGTTGCAACTGCTCAACGCCCTCGATCCGGTCAGCGGCGAGGTGATTGCCTTCCCCAAGGAGTTGATCGGCTTCGTCGAAGCCCTGGCGGCCCAATCCGCCGTGGCGCTGGAGAACCAGAATCTGATCGAAGCCCAGAAAGTGCTCATGGATTCGCTGATCAAGATCATCGCCAGCGCCATTGACGCCAAAAGCCCCTATACCGGCGGCCACTGCGAACGGGTTCCGGAATTGGCGGTCATGCTGGCCGAAGAGGCCACCAAGGTTTCAGAAGGCCCACTGGCCTCCTTCCGCTTCGTCACCGAGGACGAATGGCGGGAATTCCGCGTCGGGGCCTGGCTGCACGACTGCGGCAAGGTGGTTACCCCGGAGTATGTGGTGGACAAGGCCACCAAGCTGGAGACCATCTACAATCGCATTCACGAAATTCGCACCCGCTTCGAGATCCTGTTGCGGGATGCCGAGATCGGACGGCTGCAGGCCATCGCTGCCGGAGAGACGATCGAACGGGCGACAGCGGCATTTGAGGTACGCAAAAAGCAATTGCTGGAAGATTTCGCCTTTGTGGCCGAATGCAATATCGGTGGCGAATACATGGACCCCGGCAAGGTGGAACGATTGGAACGCATTGCCAGGGAGACCTGGTGGCGTCATTTCGACGATCGTTTGGGACTCTCCCACGAGGAACTCAAACGCTACGACCGGATGCCGCGAGCGACGTTGCCGGTGGAAGAAACGCTGCTGGCGGACAAGCCGCACCATCTTCTGCCCCGTGGAGAGGATGTGGCGCTGGATCCGAAGTACGGTTTTCAGATCAACGTGCCCCCGAATCTCTACAATTTCGGCGAACTGTACAACCTGCGCATTGCCCGGGGCACCTTGACCGACGAGGAACGATACAAGGTCAACGAGCATATCGTTCAAACCATCGTGATGCTGGATCAAATGCCGTTTCCGAAACATTTGCGGCGGGTTCCGGAGTATGCCGGCACGCATCACGAAACGTTGACCGGCAGCGGCTATCCACGAAAACTGACCCTGGAGGGGCTTTCGGTACCGTCGCGCATCATGGCCATTGCCGATATTTTCGAGGCGTTGACGGCTTCGGACCGGCCTTACAAGAAGGCCAAGACCTTATCGGAGTCGGTGAAGATCCTCTCGTTCTTCAAGAAGGATCGGCACATCGATCCCGATTTGTTCGACCTGTTTCTGACTTCGGGAGTGTACCGGCGTTACGGGGAGCATTATCTCCTGCCGGAGCAGTTGGATGAGGTGGATATCTCCCGATATGTCGGGTAGGGAAAGAAAGTTACGGCTCTACGGGGTGCGGAAAGATTATCCCCTCCGGACCCCCGTATGCCTGAACAGATACCTTTTCCCCTACACCTTGAAACGGGAGATGATCACCTGCAGCGTCTCCGACACCTTGGCCAGACCCCTCGCCCGCTCCGTCAACTCATGCCCGCTCTTCTCCAATCCCCCCGCTGCATCCCGCAACTGATTCGCCTCCCCGGAAATATGCTCCGAGGTATCGCTCGCTTCCTCCACCAACCGGGCGATGGAGTCCGTCTCGGACGCCGCCCGATCCACCTGCTCCTTCACCCCCTCGATACCCATGAAGGCATCCGCCACACTTCGCGTCACCTCCCCGATACCTTGCGAAATCTCCGTGACGCTGCGGGCAATTTCGTTCATGCCCGAGGTCGATTCCGCCACCCGCCGCGTCACCTCGCCCGTCTCCTCCGAAACCACCACCATCGACCGGGAGATCTCCTCCGTCGCCCGACTCTGCTCATCCACCGCGAACAGAATCTCCCCATTGGCCTGGCTGATGGCATCAATGGCCTGAGTCACCTCGGAAACCGCATGGGTCACCCGCAGTGCATTCTTGCGAATGCCATCCACCTTGCTGCTGATCAACTGCGTCGCTTCCGCCGTTTGACTGGCCAGGGTCTTGACCTCGTTGGCCACCACCGCGAAACCACGTCCCGCCTCCCCCGCACCCGCCGCCTCGATGGCCGCGTTCAACGCCAGCATGTTGGTCTGGGAGGCGATGCTGTTGATCACCTTGACCACCTGACCAATCTCCTGGGTCGATTCCGTCATCTGCTCCACAATCTGGAAGTTGCTCTCCGCACGCTGTCGCGCCGCCTGGGACTGGTCATTGGCCATCTGGCACCGCGTGCGCACATCCTGAATCGATGCCGTCAACTGTTCCACCGAAGAGGCCACCGTGTTGACATTCGACGCCGTGCGCTCCGCCGCATCACGCACCTGATTCATGGAGTTGTCCGCCTGCTCCGTGGCGGAGGCCACCGTGCTCAAGTTGACGCTGGCCTGCTCCGCCGCTGCGGAAATGGTCTGCATGTTGACCCGGGACTGCTCCGTGGCGGCTACCACCACCTCCATATTTTCGTTGGCGCCCGAAGCCGACTGACGAATATTCTGCATGGTGGTGCTGAGTTGCCCGGTCGCGGACGCCACCGTGCGGCTCTGCTGACTCAACTGCTCCGATGCGGCGCCGATCGATTGGGAAACCCCTTTCAAACCGGTAGCGGTCTCCTGCAAATGGATCGATTCGCCGACCAACTGGGCAATCAAACCCCGCAATGCATCCGCCATCCGTCCGAAAGCCCCGGCCAACTGCCCGATTTCATCTTTGCTGGAATGAAGGTGGGTCGCGGTCAAATCCCCTTCGGCCAGACGATCCGACAGGACGACGATCTCCTGCAGCGGCACCACGATGCTGCGCCCGATCACCATGGCCAAACCACTCAAAATCACCATGGCGATCAGCAGGTCGATCAGATCATATCGGGCCTCCTGCCAGAAAATGGTCTCCACGTCGTCGATATAGATTCCCGCCCCGATGATCCAGCCCCACGGTTCGAAACCCGCCACGTAGGAAATCTTGGCCACGGGATCCTTGGCGCCCGGCTTGGGCCAGAGATACGGCACAAATCCCGCTCCCTGTTTCTTCACGGTCTCCACAAAAGCGATGAACAACTTTTTGCCGGCGGGATCCTTGAAGTCGCCCAGATCCTTTCCGTCCAGCTCCGGCTTGATGGGATGCATGACCATGCGGGGCTGCATGTCATTGATCCAGAAATAGTTGTCCTTGTCGAAACGCAACTCCCGGATGACCGCCAAAGCCCGGCTCTTGGCCTCTTCCGCACTGATCTCACCCCGAACGGCCTGTTTGTGGAAGTGGCTCAGAATGCCGGCGGTCGATTCCACCAGATCGTGAACCTTGTCCTCCCGACCCACCATCAGTTGGGTATGAAGCGAGCGCAGCAGAAGCAGGCTGATAATCGCCATGGACAACAGGGAGAGAATGACCAGCAGCGCCAGTCGCCAGCGAATGCGCATGTTCCCGAGAAGGGCTGAGATGTTCCGGGAAGAGGAGGCCAAAGACATGGGATACTCCTGAGGTACGAGGGCGATGCAACACTTCTGCTATTTTGACTTTTAATATTTTGTCTTTTAGAAAGTAAAAAATGAAAGTGTTCTATTCTTTTGACTTTTTAATGGTCATTTGTGCAAATTCCTCGTGACTGTTCTGGAGGGATTTTGCCTTGGGCTCAAAGATAATAGAAAAGTTAAAACTACCCATTGCCTCGTCCAAAACCAGGTTCCAGCCAGTTGGGAGCTGAATAAAATATCCCCTCCCTCTGGGAAAGGGAGGCTGAACAGATATGACACGTCAACGGACAGAACATTTCCTTTTTTTGATACTTAAAGGATAACATATTGAAAGCCAAAGGATTCAACCCTGCAATCCTTTGGGAAGTGGAAAGAACATCTTCTCCTCGCTGACGGAGAGACACTCCACCCGCTCCGGGGGAACTCCCAACCACGCCAGCAAGTCATCCACCAGAATCTCCGGGGCGGAGGCTCCCGCAGTCACTCCCAGAACCGCAACCCCTTCCAGCCACTCCTGTTGCACGTCACGGGCCGACTCGATCAAATAGGCCCGAGCCCCCATGCGCTCGGCCACCTCGCGCAGCCGGTTGGAATTGCTGCTGTTGGGCGCCCCCAGAACCAGAACGCAATCACAGACGCGCGCCAGCTCCTTGACCGCGTTCTGGCGATTCTGCGTGGCGTAGCAGATATCCTCCCGGGCCGGCTCCCGAATCGACGGGAAACGCTCTTTCAGGCCGGCCACCACCTCCGCCGTCTCATCCACCGACAAGGTGGTCTGGGTGATGAAACCGACGGGGCGATCCTCCTGAATGTCCAACCGCGCGATCTCTTCCGCTCGGGAGATCACCTTCATCTTTCCCGCCGGCAACTGCCCCATGGTGCCTTCCACCTCGGGATGGCGCTGATGGCCGATCAGGATCACCTGCCGCCCCTCCCGGTCCATGCGTTGCGCCTCGCGATGCACCTTTTCCACCAGGGGACAGGTGGCATCCAATACCTTCAGACCCCGCCCCCGGCCCTCTTCCTCCACCGCCTTGGAGACCCCGTGGGCGGAAAAGATCACCACCGCCCCCTTGGGCACCGCCTCCAGCTCCTGAACGAAAATGGCCCCCTTGCGGCGCAGATCCTCCACCACCCAGCGATTATGCACGATTTCGTGACGCACGTAGATGGGCGGTCCGAACGTCTCCAGGGCCTTCTCCACGATGGCGATGGCCCGATCCACCCCGGCGCAGAAACCGCGTGGCTGGGCCAGAACGACTCGCAGCAGCGAAGACTGTGTCATGCCCCCCCCACTCCCAGAGTGCCGGTCAAATCGCTCACCCGCGAGACGCCCTCCTCCTCCAGATAGCGACGCATCCCGCTCACCACTTTGCCCGGAAGCAGCGGCTGACGAAAGAGCGCCGTACCCAATCCGATGGCGCTGGCCCCCGCCAGAAAAAATTCGATGCCGTCCCGGGCCGAAGCGATGCCTCCCTGCCCGATGATCGGCACCTTTTTCTCCCGCAGCTCCTGCCAGACCTGCCAGACCTTCAACAAAGCGATCGGTTTGATGGCCGGGCCGGACAAGCCCCCCTGGACATTGCCCAGAATCGCTTGCCGATTGCGGATATCGATGGCCATGCCCATCAGGGTGTTGATCACCGACAGTCCGTCGCTGCCGGCCTCCATGGCCACCCGCGCCATCAGGCGAATGTCGGTCACGTTGGGGGAGAGCTTGGTGAACAGCGGTTTGGAAGTGGCCTTGCGCACCTCCGCCACCACCCGCGCCGCCACCTCCGGATCGGCGCCGAAAGCCGCGCCGCCCTTCTTGACGTTGGGACAGGAGATGTTGATCTCGATACCCGCCACGGGGCTGTCGTCGAAGATGCGGGCCACCTCGCCGTACTCTTCCACCGTGGATCCGGCGATGTTGGCGATGAGCTGCACCGGCCAGGGCGCGAGCCTCCCGGTCAGACGCGGCAGAATGGTCTCGACCACCGCCCGCGCCCCCGGATTTTGCAAGCCGATGGCGTTGAGCAGCCCGGAAGGCGTTTCCGCCACCCGATGGGGCGCATTACCCGCCCGAGGCTCCAGGGTGGTGCCCTTCAGACAGATGGCCCCCACCGCCGACCAGGGAAACCCCTTGATGTGAAACAGATCCTCTCCGAAAGCGACACAGCCGGAAAGCAGCACCACCGGTGTGGCCAGCGGAATGCCCGCCAGGTTCACCGACATCTCCGCCGCCGTCAACAGCTCCTTCTTCGGTTTCATGCGGGCTCCCAGGCGGGGAAGGCAACCCCTTCCTCGGCCAACTGCGCCGAAACCAGGGCCACGATCTCATCCAGCCGCTCCCGGCTGACCGCTTCCGCACGGGCCACCAGCGCCGGCTGGGTGTTGGACACCCGCAACAGCCACCAGCCGCCCGGCAGCTTCACCCGCACCCCGTCCACGTCGGAAAACTCTTGCCCGGAGGCCTTCTGCCGCTGCAGCACCCGCTCCATGACCCCGAACTTGCGTTCGTCCTCACAGAAGAGGCGCATCTCCGGGGTGGAGCAGACCGGCGGCAGGTCGTTCAAACGCTGCGGTAACGGCTCCGGCGCGGCGACCGCCAGCTCCATCAGGCGCACGGCGGCGTAAAGGGCGTCGTCGTAACCCAGATAGCGATCCGCGAAAAAGAGGTGCCCGCTCATCTCCCCACCCAGCGGCGCTTTGGTCTCCTTCATCTTGGCCTTGATCAGGGAGTGGCCCGTCTTCCACATCAGGGGCTTGCCCCCGGCCGCCGCCACGGCGTCGAAAAGCACCTGGGAACACTTCACATCCCCCAGAACCGTGGCCCCCGGCTGCCGGGTCAGCAGATCACGGGCGAACAGCACCAGCATGCGATCCCCCCAGATGATACGCCCTTCGGCATCCACCGCGCCGATGCGATCCCCGTCCCCGTCGAACGCGATGCCCAGCTCCGCTCCCGTCTCCTTCATGCGCGCTTTCAGATCGTGCAGATTTTCCGCTACCGTCGGATCGGGGTGGTGATTGGGAAAAGTGCCGTCGACTTCGGCGAAGAGAACCTCGCCTTCCACCCCCGGCAACCGTTTCAACAAAGCCGGGGCCACCACGCCCGTAGCCCCGTTGCCGCAGTCCAGGATGACCTTCAAGGCACGGCCCGGACGAAAATCCCGCGTCAGCCGCTGCAAATAGCTTTCCAACACCTCTTCCCGCCGCACCGAGCCGCCGGAACGATCCTGCTGCACCCCCTCGGCGAGCAGATCCCGCAGGCGTGTGATCTCCGCCCCGTAGACCGGATGCCCGTCCAGAGTCATCTTGATGCCGTTGTAATCCGGGGGATTGTGGCTGCCGGTCAGCATCAGACCGCCGTCCGCGGCGAAATGGTGGATGGCGTAATAGAGCCCCGGCGTGGGAACCAGACCCACATCGACCACCTCCGCCCCGGCCCGGCGCAGGCCCTCCGCCATGGCCGCCGCCAGCGAGGGCGACGACACCCGCCCATCCCGACCCAGAGCCAGACGCAACGGACGATCCGCAACGCCCAGTTTGCCCAAAGCGTGATGCACGAACACCCGCCCCAGCTCCAGGACCAGCTCTTCCGTCAGGTCTTTGCCCACCACGCCGCGAATATCGTATTCCCGAAAAATGAGCGGATTGGCCTTCATGGTCTCAGCGCCCCACGCACACGTATTGGAAGCCGGCCCGGCGCATGGTGTCGGGCTCGTAGATGTTGCGGAAATCGCACAGCAGGTACTCCCCATGCTCCCGGGGCCGCATGATCTGCTTGATGCGATTCAGGTTCAGATTGCGGAACTGATTCCACTCCGTCAGGATCAGCAGGGCGTCCGCGCCCTCGCAGGCGGCATAGACGTTCTCCACGTAGGTGATATCCGGCAGGAACTGCCTGGCCTCATGCATGCCTTCGGGATCGAAGGCTTTCACCTTGGCCCCTTCCGCCACCAGTCCGGGCAGAATGGTCAGGGAGGGGGCGTCGCGCATATCGTCGGTATTGGGTTTGAAGGTCAGCCCCAGCACGCCGATCACCGCCCCCTGCAAGGGAGCCCGAAAAGCCTCCTTGATTTTGGTCACCATGCGTTCCTTCTGCCGCTGGTTGGCCGCAACCACCGCCTCCACGACCGTGGCCGGCTCGCCGTATTGCGCCGCCGTGCGCATCAGCGCCAGGGTGTCCTTGGGGAAACAGGAGCCGCCGTAACCCGGACCGGGGTGCAGGAACTTGCTGCCGATGCGCTGGTCAAGCCCCATGCCCTTGGCCACCTTGTGGACATCGGCTCCCACCTTCTCGCACAGATTGGCCATCTGGTTGATGAAGGTGATTTTGGTGGCCAGAAAGGCGTTGGCGGCGTATTTGATCAGCTCCGAGGAGGGAATGTTGGTCCACAGAATCGGGGTTTCGATCAGGTAGAGGGGACGGTACAACTCCCGCAACAGCTCCACCGGCCGTTCGGAATCGACCCCGATGACCACCCGGTTGGGTCGCATGAAATCCTCGATGGCCGAACCTTCCCGCAGAAATTCCGGGTTGGAGGCCATGGCGAAGTCGGCGTCCGGATTCTCTTCCCGGATCAACTGGGCCACCTGGGCCCCGGTACCCACCGGCACCGTCGATTTGGTCACCACCACCGTGAAACCCTGCATGTGCCGCGCAATGGTGCGGGCCGCGTCGAAAACGTAGCTCAGGTCCGCCGCGCCGTCCTCCTTGCGTTCCGGCGTGCCCACCGCGATGAAGACCACATCCGACTGGGCCACCGCCGTGCCGGTGTCGGTGGAAAAATGCAGCCGCCCCGCCTGATGGTTGCGCACCACCAGCCGGTCCAAACCCGGTTCGTAAATGGGAATCTCTCCCCGGTTCAGCCGCTCGATCTTGCCCGCATCGGTGTCCGTGCAGGTTACATCCACACCGAATTCCGAAAAACAGGCCCCCGATACCAGACCAACGTATCCGGTGCCAATCATGGTTATACGCATTTTGACCATCCTTGGTTAGTCAATTCTGGGGAGAATGCCATTTGGCAAGCTGTTCCTGCATGAACGGCAGCAGGGTGGAACGCATTTCGGAACGTTCCAGAGCGTAATAGAGATTGGCCATCTGAAAACCGGTCTTGCTGCCGCAATCGAAGCGGGTTCCCTCGAAACGGTAGCCGTAGAGGGACTGTTTGACCAGAAGCTGGGCCATGGCGTCGGTGAGCTGCACCTCGCCTCCGGCCCCTTCCCGGTGCTGCCCCAGAAGGGGGAAGATCTCCGGCATCAGGATGTAGCGTCCGATGATGGCCAGGGTGGAGGGGGCGTTTTCCGGCGACGGTTTTTCCACCAGCCCGCGTACCCGCACCACCGTATCCTGACTCGGACCGCCTTCCACATCCAGAATGCCGTACTTGTCCGTATCGCCCCGGGCCACCTCGCGCACCGCCACGATGGAGGCCTCGTACTGCTCGAACTGCTCCACCATCTGCTTCAGAACCGGAACCTCGGCATGGACCAGATCGTCCGGAAGGATGACCGCGAAGGGTTCCCGTCCCACCAGCTCCCGGGCGCACCAGACCGCGTGCCCCAGACCGTGGGGCAGGTTCTGGCGGGTATAGACCATGGTGCCGGAGTCGGGCACCACATCCCGCACCGCCTTGAGCAGCGCCTCCTTGTCCCGGCTTTTGAGATTCTGTTCCAGCTCGGGGACGTAGTCGAAATGGCTCTCCATGGCGCCCTTGTCCCGACCCGTCACGAAGATGAACTGCTCGATACCCGCCTCGCGGGCCTCTTCCACCGCATACTGGATGAGCGGTTTGTCCACCACCGCCAGCATCTCCTTGGGCACTGCCTTGGTGGCCGGCAGAAAACGTGTTCCCAACCCCGCAACCGGGAATACAGCCTTGCGTACCTTCATCATGGTGGTCAATTCATGGCACAGGAGAGAGGTTCACCAGGGCGGCGAACACCGCCCTGGAATCCGGAAAATCACGTTGCACTAATTGTTCTTGGCCCCCTGGTTGACCCAATCCCGGAGGATTTTGGTCTCGCATTTGGTCAGCCGTTTGCGATTGTGCGGCATGCGAATACCCGCCTTGCCTTCCACCATCACGTTCAGATTGCTCACCATGGCCTGGCCCGGCACCACCACCGGTCCGAAGCGGGTGCCCCGCATCAACCCTTCGAAGGTCTCCATGTTCAATCCGGAGTAGACTTCCCCCGGTCCACCGGTACGATGGCATTCCAGGCAACGCATCTGCAGGATGGGCATGACATCTTCCCTGAAACTGACCTTGGTGGAGGGCAGTTCCTCCTCCGTGGCCGCAACCCCCGAAACCACCGACACACTCAGACCTACCGCCAGCAGGAATGCGGTCATTTTCCCAGTCATGATCGTTCCTCCTCTCCAGTATCGGGTGGACCAGCCACCATTGTGCCCATTTTTTTATAGATGATATCTCTTGCTCTCGTCGTGCGCCACCTAATACTTGCCGAAAATGCGCCAGCTCTGGTCCGAAACGGTGTAGCCGGTTAAACTGCCGACGTGGCTCCCCTTCCCACCATCGAAAGAGCGTTCCATGAAAGCTGGCTATTTCGGTCCCTTCGGCGGGGCCTTCATCCCGGAAATTCTGCATGAAACCATCCGGCAACTGGCGGTTGCCTTCCGGGAGGCCAAGGAAGATCCCCAATTCTGGGCCGACTATCTGCACCTGATGGAAAACTACGCCGGTCGCCCCACGCCCCTGACCTTCGCGGAGAACCTTTCCCGGGATTTCGGGCGGCGTCTCTACATCAAGCGGGAGGATCTCAACCAGACCGGGGCTCACAAGGCCAATAATGTCATGGGACAGGGCTTGCTGGTCAAGCGCATGGGCAAACGGCGGGTCATCGCCGAAACCGGCGCCGGGCAGCACGGCATGGCCACCGCCACCATGGCGGCGCGGCTGGGTTTGGAGTGCGTCATCTACATGGGCGCCAAGGATGTGGCCCGGCAACGGCCCAACGTCTTCTGGATGGAGCGGCTCGGCGCCCGGGTGGTTTCCGTCACCTCCGGCTCCCAGACCCTCAAGGACGCCATCAACGAGGCCATGCGCGACTGGGTTGGCAGCATGGAGGATACCCATTACGTGCTGGGCACCGCCTGCGGCTGCCATCCCTTTCCGGAGATGGTCTCCTGGTTTCAGTCCGTCATCGGTCGGGAGGCCCGGGAGCAGATTCTGCGTCAGGAGGGACGTCTGCCCGATCGGGTCTATGCCTGCGTGGGTGGCGGTTCCAACGCCCTGGGCATCTTTCAGGGCTTTCTCAACGACACGGTGGAGCTGATCGGCGTCGAAGCGGGTGGCAAGGGATTGGAGAGCGGGCTGCACGCCGCCCGGCTGGCATCCACCGAAGGCCGTATCGGCACCGCTCAGGGCTATCGCACCTATTTTCTGCAGGACGAGGACGGCCAGATGCGGGAGACCCACTCCGTGGCCGCCGGGCTCGATTATGTGGGGGTTTCCCCCATTCTGGCCCATCTGAAGGAGAACGGTCGCATCCGGTTCGAAGCCGCCACCGACAGCGAAGTGGTTGAAGCCCTGCAACGGCTGATGCGGCGGGAGGGTATCATTCCCGCGCTGGAGTCGAGCCACGCCCTGGCCGCCGCCTTCCGGGAGATGCCCGGTTTGCCTGCCGGTGGATTGGTGATCGTCAATCTTTCCGGACGGGGCGACAAGGACATCTTCACCATCGCCGACGCCCTGGAGGATCGACCCTGGCGGGCCTTCATCCAGGAAAAAGCCGCCCAGTACGCCGCCCTCGACAAGGAGTCCTGAGTCATGACCGCCTCTCCTCTGGAAGCAACCCTGCGCGCCGCACTGAACAAGCGTCGTGAAGCCGGTACGGCGCAACCGGTGCTGCTCATGTCCCATCTGGTTCTGGGTTATCCCTCTCTGGAGGAGAACCGGCGCGTCATCGCCGCCATGGTGGCGGCGGGAGTCGATATCATGGAGCTGCAAATTCCCTTTTCCGAACCCATGGCCGATGGTCCGGTCATTGCCCGGGCCAATCAGGAAGCGTTGGAGCGGGGTTTCAAGGTGAGCGACGGTTTGCGTTTCATGAAGGAGATCGTCCGGGATTTTGCGATTCCCTTTTTAGGCATGACCTATTGCAACATCCTTTTCGCCCGCGGGGTGGATCGGTTCATGGAGGAGACGGCGGCGGCGGGATTGCAGGGTTTGATCATTCCCGACCTGCCGCTGGAGGAGGCCACCGAGGCCATGGCGGCGGCCACCACCCGAAAGATGGACTGGATCCAGCTTTTCACCCCCATGACCACCGATGCCCGTCTGGAGGAGTTGGGGAAACCGGCCAGCGGCTTTGCCTACTGCGTGGCCCGCAAAGGGGTCACGGGGCAGGAGACCGATTTCGGGCGCAGCCTGGGAGGGTTTTTGCAGCGCTGCCGCCGGGTGACTTCGGTACCGCTGGCGGTGGGGTTCGGGGTCAAGGGGCCGGAGGATGTCGCCGCCCTGGCCGGTATTGCCGAAATCGCCGTGGTGGGTTCCGCCGCCATCGATATTCACGATCGGAAAGGGGCGGAGGCGGTGGGAGAGTTCTTCAGGGGCCTGCGGAGTTGAGTATGATTCCGTTGCCTTTCAATATATTATCCTTTAAAAAGTAAAAAAAGGAAATGTTCTGTCCTTTGACTTTCCGGCCTTGATCATCGTTTGGGCCAAACCGGTCGGGAAGTTGGGACAGATCCGGAAATTGATGCGTTTTTCCAATCAGATGCCCGTCAAGAAGGCAGACGCGACGACCCATTGGCCAAAACGATGATCAAGGCCCAGAAAGCAAATTCTATTGCACCACCGATTTTCTCAACACGCCTTGGAGGAGATGGCCCAACGTAGCATCAACAAAGATGTTGTCGAGGCCATTCTGTCTGAACCGCAGCAAATCGTTCCGGAAAGAGCAGGCTTGGTTGCTTATCAATCGATTGTTGATTTTGAAGATAAAGGTGTATTTCTGGTCAGAGTGATCATCAATCCGATGACAGATCCTGAAGTGGTTGTCACTGTTTATCGTACCAGCAAAATCAACAAATATTGGAGAACACCATGAAAGTCACCTATGACCCGGAGGTGGATGTCATGCGCATCCTCTTCAATGATCACCACATCGAAGAAAGTGATGAAGCAAAACCCGGTGTCATTCTGGACTATGACCAGGCAGGAAATCTGGTGGGGATGGAGATTCTGCAAGCCAGCACGCGCATGGACAACCCCCGTGCCGTGGAATATGCCGTGGTCGGGTAACCCCATCTGATCCCGCCGGGGAGGAGCAATCCTCCCCGGCCTTCCCGGTCACTTCAGGGTTTGTCCATCGCCTGCATCAGACGCACCATCCCCACGAACTCCGCACGATAGCCGAACTCATCCTTGCCTTTGGCCTCGTTGGCCAGATCGATGATTGCCTTGTAATCGAAATCTCCCAGATACTTCCCACCCCGCAGCTTCTGACCGAACGCCGCCACCGCCGTGGCGAACCGGGCCTCGGAAGAAGCATCCTGTAACCGCGCCACCGCATCACGTTCGGTCACGGGACGGGTTATCAGCTTGCTGGTCTCCTCCTTGGGCAGTTTGTAACGGATCTTGAGAAAGGCGTACTCCGCCTTCGGATCCACAACCGCCTGCTCTTCCGCCTTGGCTTCCGCCCCATAACGCAACGGGTCGATCATCGTTCCACGGCTGCCCACCGGGACAATCTCATAAAGCGCCGTCACCCGGTGTCCGGAACCGATGTCACCGGCATCCACTTTGTCGTTGTTGAAGTCTTCCCGCTTCAGGGCGCGGGTTTCATATCCGATCAGGCGATACTGCGCCACCCGCGCCGGGTTGAACTCCACCTGGATTTTGACATCCTTGGCAATGGGAAAGAGGTTGGCGGAAGCCTCCTCAACCAACAGTTTGCGGGCCTCGTTCAAGGTATCGACGTAATTGGCCACGCCATTGCCGTTCTGCGCCAGATCCTGCATCAACCGGTCGTGATAATTGCCCCGACCAACTCCCAAAATCGACAGGAAGACTCCGGTCTTACGTTTTTCCGCCACAAAGCCTTTGAGCGCCTCGGGATCGGTGATGCCGACGTTGAAATCCCCGTCCGTGGCCAAAATCACCCGGTTCACCGCCTCGGATTTGAAGTTCTTCTGCGCCAGCTCATAAGCCAGACGGATGCCCTCTCCACCCGCCGTCGATCCACCCGCCTGCAACTGCTCCAGCGCCGCGAGAATTTTGCTCCGTTCCTTGACCGGCGTCGGCTCCAGCACCGTGCCGGATTTCCCGGCATACACCGCCAGGGAGATCAGGTCTTCCGCTTCCAGATGGTTCACCAACATGGCCAGGGACTGCTTGACCAGCGGCAGCCGGTCCGGTGCATTCATGGAGCCGGAAACATCCACCAGGAAGACCAGATTGGCCTGGGGACGCTTCTCCCTGGACAGCTCATAGCCCCGGATGCCGATCTGCATCAGGCGCGTCTCGGGATTCCACGGCGAGGGATAAAGGTTTACCGAGGTGGCAAACGGCTCCGTGCGCTCCTTTGGCAACGGATAGTCGTAATCGAAATAGTTGATCATCTCCTCCACCCGCACCGCATCCGGCGCGGGTTTTTGTCCGCTGTTGATCAGCCGGCGCACAAAGGCATAGGAAGCGGTATCCACATCCACGGAAAAAGTGGAAACCGGATGCTCCCGGGTGACCTGCATCGGATTGTCGTCAAAGGCACGAAAGCGATCCCGGTTTTCCTCGACCACCAAAGGCGCAGGCGCGATTTTGGCCAAGCCCGACACCGTCGGCATGGCCTGGGCTTCGGTCTTTTTGTCCGAACCCGTCGTCCTTGCCATCGATGCGTCGGTCGGAGCCGATTCGGCCATATGCTTCAATATCGCCGATTCCAGATTGAACATCATCGGTTTGGATGGCATTGGCTCCGGCTTGGACAGTTTGGGCTCCGGTTTGGGCTCCGGCCTGGGTTCCGGTTTGGGTGCGCGTTTCGCTTCCGGCCCCGGCACCGCTTCACGTTGGGCAAGCCGGTTGGCCTTCTCCCTGTCCTGGGACTGATTGATGGCGCGATCCCCCTGTGGAGCGGGCGCCGGGGAAGGGGAAAGTGCTTTCGCCGGTTGTTGCGGTGTGGCGGTCAATCCGTCTTGGACATTCCCTAACGGGAGGGGAACCGTCGCCGGAGGAGCGCCTTCGAGCGAAGTCGTCGGCATCCGGCCGGTTTGCAGGCTCTGTTTCATGTCCGGCTGGACGATCAGCAGCGTTACGCAGGCCGCCGTCACCAGCAACGCCGTGATGTTTTTCCAATTTTGCCAGGTGGTCATTGTCCAATCTCCCATGAGGTGTCGAATCCATGCTCTCACGGGATTGAGACGAGGCGGCGGCGGGAATCCTTGGAAAATATTTTGAGGTTGGGCTGAAAAAGCCGAAAGGGCCGTTTCGATGGCTTTGCGACGGGCCTCTTCCCCGGCGGGGGGCACCGGAGTCTCCTGGAAGGCCTTGTTCAGGTCGTCGTCATGAAGATCACGGGGGCTCATGGGCGTCAACCTCCTTGATCCAGACAGAGGGAGAGGCGTTTGCGCGCCTCCGACAGACGCCAGGAGACGGTTCCTTCGGCGCAGCCCAAGGCTTGTCCCGCCTGACGATGATTGAGTCCCTCGGAGTGAACCAACAGCACCGCCGAGCGCAAGGTTTCCGGCAGCAGGGCGATGCAGCGCAGAATCAACCGGGAGAGAAGATGGCGTTCGGGGTCGAGGGTCGTACCGGGCAGCGCATCCAGTTCCAACCCGTCGTCTTCCCGTTCCCAGCGGGTACGTCGGGAACGCAGATAATCCCGGGCGGCATTCAGGGTCAAACCGTGCAACCAGGTGGAAAAGGCGGCCTCACCGCGAAACTCCCCCAAGGAGCGCACCAGTTTGAGGCAAACCTCCTGGGCAATCTCTTCCGCGTCTTCGCGAATACCGCAGCATCGATAGGCCAGTCGGTAGATCTGATGGTAATGACGTTCCAGCAGACTCCCGAAGGCCTGACGGTCGCCATGACGCGCCCGGTGAATCAGGAGGTTGTTTTCGGAATCCGGGTCGGTCATGGTTCCTGTCCGACGAGTTGGCTGCTTGTTGGCAACATCCTCGGAAGATGGGGGATGGTCCGGTCAAGCAGCCGGGTTTATCCCCCCGCCCGTTTGACCCGCATGCCCCGCTTTTGCAGATGTTCCATCACCCGTTCGACATGGTCCCCCTGCACCTCGATCACGCCGTCCTTCACGGTGCCGCCCGAGCCGCACAGGGTTTTGAGTTCCTTGCCCAGTTGTGCCAGAAACAGGGGGTCTCCGGCAACGCCTTTGATCACCGTCACCTCTTTTCCACCCCGGCCCTTGGTCTCCCGCTGCACCCGCACCACCCCGTCAGACGGGAGAACAGGACCCTTTTTGCGGCAAATACAGTTTGTTGCCGGTTTGCCGCATTCCGGACACATTTTGCCAAGCTCGGTAGAGTAAACCACTCGTTGAGTATTCGTTGCCATGAGAATCACATCCTTTCAATATATTTCTTTAAGTATCAAAAATAGGAAATGTTCTGTCCTTTGACGTTAGATTTGTTAATCTATTATTAGTTATACTATGTATACTAATAATTAAAAGCACGTCAAAGGACAGAACATTTCCTTTTTTTGATACTTAAAGGAAAATATTGAAAGGCAAAACCCTTTTGGGTTATTTATCCAGGACTTCTCGGGTCACGGACACGACATTGGCTACGGAAAAGCCATACTCTTCCAAGACCTTCTCACCGGGCGCGGAAGCCCCGAACCGATCCACGGTGATCATCCGGCCCGCATCCCCAGCCCAACGGTGCCAGCCGAAAGAGGTGCCCGCTTCCACCACCACCCGCGCCTTGACCGCCGCAGGCAGTACCCGCTCCCGATAGTCCGCCCCCTGGGCCGCGAACAACTCCCACGACGGCATGGAAACCACCCGAACCCGCCGCCCCTCTTTGGCCAATACCCGACGCGCCTCCAGCGCAAGCCCAACCTCGCTGCCCGTGGCGATCAAAATCGCTTCCGGCTCGCCCTCGCCCTCTTCCACGATATAAGCGCCCCGCGCCACCTGGGCATCCACATCCGCCCCGTGAGGCAACAAAGGCAGCTTCTGACGGGTCAGAATCAAGGCCACCGGCGAGCCACCCGTCACCGCCTGACGCCAGCAGGCCGCCGTCTCCGGCCCGTCGGCGGGACGCATCACCGTCAATCCCGGAATGGCCCGCAGGCTGGCCACATGCTCCACCGGCTGATGGGTGGGACCATCCTCCCCAACGGCAATCGAATCGTGGGTCAACACATAAACCACCGGGGTCTTCATCAAAGCCGACAAGCGAATGGCCCCGCGCATGTAATCCGAAAAGACCAGGAAAGTGCCCACGAAGGGCAACAGACCACCATGCAGCGCCATGCCGTTGGCCATGGCCCCCATGGCATGCTCCCGCACCCCGAAATGGATGTTGCGCGCTTCGGAAGAGTTGATCCAGGTGTTGTTGGACGGCGCCAGATCCGCCGACCCGCCGATCATGGCCGGCAAATGGGGCGCAATGGCGTTGATCACCTGGCCCGACGCGGCCCGGGTGGCAATGCCCTTGTCGCTCCAGGTCAGGGCCCGCAAACCAGTGTCCCACTTGGTGGGCAATTCACCCCGCAAACGGGATTCCATACAGCTCATCTCGTCGGGATAACGGGTGCGACAAGCCTCCACCCGCGCCTGCCACTCCTCCTCCTGCTCCACCCCGCGACGCACCATCTCCCGGAAGGCCTCCCGCACCTCTTCCGGTACATGAAAGCGCTCTTCCGGCCAGTTGTAAAACTGCCGTGTGGCCGCCAGTCCCGCCGTTCCCAGGGGAGCGCCGTGGACTTCCGCCGTTCCGGCCAACGGGCTGCCGTGACCGATACGGGTGCGCACCATGATCAGGGAGGGGCGCTCCTCCTCTTCCTGGGCTGCTTCGATGGCGGCAGCGATGGCTTCCAGATCCTCGCCGTCCTCCACCTGCTGCACATGCCACTCATACGCTTCGAAACGACGGGCCACGTCTTCGCTGAAGGTCAGGTTGGTGGAACCTTCGATGCAGATGCCGTTGTTATCGTAAAGATAGATCAGTTTGCCCAGACAGAGCTGTCCCGCCAGGGAAGCCGCTTCCGAGGAGATGCCCTCCATCAGGTCGCCGTCGGAGCAGATGGCGTAGGTGAAGTGGTTGACCACCGGGAAAAACTCCGGCTGGTTGTAGCATTGCGCCAGATGGCGTTCCGCCAGGGCCATGCCCACGCCCATGGCGAAGCCCTGTCCCAACGGACCGGTGGTGGCTTCGACGCCGACGGTGTGACCGTATTCGGGATGGCCGGGGGTGCGGCTTTGCCATTGGCGGAAGCGGCGTACCTCCTCCAGAGGCAGGCCGTAGCCGAAAAGGTGCAGCAAGGCGTAAAGGAGGGCCGAACCGTGGCCCGCCGAGAGGATGAAGCGGTCCCGATCGATCCAGGAGGGATTGCCGGGATTGTGGCGCAGAAATCGCGACCAGAGGACGTAGGCCATGGGCGCGGCCCCCAGGGGCAGGCCGGGGTGTCCCGACTTGGCCTCTTCGACGGCATCCGCTGCCAGCATACGAAGGGTGGTGATGCAAAGTCTGTCCAAACGGTCTTGATCCATGAACGAACTCCAGGACAAAGTGCGGCGGGAAAATATTCTTAATTATTTTGACTTTCAATATTTATCTTTTAAGTATCAAAAAAAGGAAATGTTCTGTCTTTTGACTTTATCTTTTTATATTGTAAATATTTTTAATAAAAATTTAATAACCTATACGAAAAACAGAAAAGTCAAAGGATAGAACATTTCCTTTTTTTGATATTTAAAAGATAAAATATTGAAAGGAAAAAAATTCCACCCGTGCTGCCGGGAAACGCCCGCCCCTCTTTTACCACAAACCAATCCGGGCGGGTACCCCGCTTCCTCATCCGAAACGAGAAAGAAAGGCAACCAGTTTGCGGGTGCGGGACGAATAGAGGGTTTGCGTGAAGAATCCGCCCGCCACCCCCTTGTTGATCTCACCCAACGTGGGATAGGGCGCAATCAGGGTGGCCAGATCGGCGATTTTCAGCTTCTTGTGTAGGGCCAATATCCAGGGCTGCAATAACTCCCCCGCCTTGTCACCCACCAGGGTGGCCCCCAGAACGCGACCGCGTTTTTCCACAACCACTTTGACGAAACCGGCAGGCGTCCCTTCGGCGCGGGCGCGATCGTTCTCCGCAAAGGGCTTGCGCAGCACCCGAACGACCAGGCCCCGCTCCCGGGCCTGCTCTTCCGAAAGCCCCACCTGGGCCAACTCCGGATCGGTGTAGGTCACCTGGGGCAACGCCGTATAATCCACCCGGGCGGGCAGGCGAAACAAGGCATGACGAATGACGATACCCGCCTGATACCCGGCGGCATGGGTGAACAAAGGCCCGCCGCACACATCCCCGATGGCGTAAACCCGTCGGTTGGAGGTGCGCATGCCCCCATCCACGGTGATGCCCGAGGGGGTATGGACAATGCCCGCCGCGGCCAGTTCCAACGCTTCCAGATTGGGCTTGCGCCCCACCGCCACCAGAAGGTGGGAACCCTGCAAAATCCTCTCCCGGCCATCCTGCCGCAGATGCAGCGTGATGGCGCCGGGTTCTCCCGAGACGGCGTTCACCTCCACGCCCTGAAGGAAGCGCACCCCTTCGTTTTCCAAAGCCTGGCGCACCACCTCCGCCGCCTCGGCGTCGGCCCGGGGCAGCAGACGCGCCCGCTCCACCACAGTGACTTCCGATCCCAGACGGCGATAGGCCTGGGCCATCTCCAATCCGATGGGACCACCTCCCAACACCAGCAGATGGGGCAGAAACAACCGGTTGGTGAAGAGATTTTCATTGGTGAAAAAGGGCGCTTCCTTCAAACCGGCGATGGGCGGCACCGCGGGACGACTGCCGGTAGCCACCACGAAACGCCGGGCGCGAATGCGCACATCGCCCGCCGCCACCTCGTCGGGGGCGGTAAAACGCCCCTCCTGCCGAATGACCCGCACCCCGAGGGACTCGAAACGTTCCTGGGAATCATGGGGCGCAATGGCGGCGATGGTCTCCTGAACCCGTTGCCAAACCCGGTTCATATCGACCCGGAAAGAGGCCACCTCCACGCCGAGCGCCATGGCTTTGCGGGCCATATGAACCTCGTGAGCCGCCGCCAGCAGCGCCTTGGAAGGCACGCAGCCGCTGTTGAGGCACTCCCCCCCCATGAGATGTCGCTCCAGCAGAACGGTGCGCGCGCCCATTTGAGCCGCCCCCGCCGCGACGGACAATCCGCCGGAACCACCACCTATCACACACAGATCGGGAGAGAGGGTTTCCACGGTTCAGGCCACCAACGCCCCCCGGCAGGAGGAACCACTGCCCGCGGTGCAGCCGAAACAGTGGTCGCCGGTAACGATGGGGCGTTGCGCCAACACCTCGGGCCGACACTCTTCCAGCCGGTTGGCGGTGGCGAGGGGCAGGCCCAGGGCCAGATTGAAGTCGCAGTCGTAGAGGGTGCCGTCCCAGGCGATGCTCACCTGATGACGACACATCAACCCCTCCAGAGTGGCGGGGTTGAAGGCGTCCTGCAGCAGGGCGCGGTACTGGTCTTCCCGGCCCTGCTGGCGCAAATCGGCCCGGAAACGCCCGATGGGCATGTTGGCGATGGTCAGCAACGAGGTGAAGTCGAGGCCGAAACGGGTATGCAGCTCGCGACGGTAGTCGGCTTCCAGGCGGCATTGCATCGGGGGCAGAAAGGGACCGCCGGGATTGTAGACCAGATCGAGCCGCAAATCGGCGGAGCGACCGTAACCCAGTTCGTTGAGACGGCGCATGGCCATGATGGAGCCCTGGTAAACTCCGGGACCGCGTTGCGCCGTCACGTTGGTTTCCAGGTAACAGGGCATGGAACCCACCAGTTGCACCTTGAGATCCCGCAGCAGCGGGGCCACCCACTCCATGCCGGCTTCCAGGTGGACCACCAGATTGGTGCGTACCTGAATCTCAAGCCCCCGATCATGCAAGGCGGTGACGAACTCCCGGAAATGCGGGTGCAATTCCGGGGCCCCGCCGGTGATATCCACTTTGCGGCAGCCGCTGGTTTCGCTCAAGGCCAGCACCTGATCCATGACCTCCCGGGACATCGCCTCCTTGCGACGCGGCGAGGCCGCCACATGGCAATGGTGACACTCCAGGTTGCAGCGCAGCCCCAGATTGACCTGAAGCAGCTCCAAATCCCGGCAGAAAAGCCCCGGCTGGCCGGTATGACGGTCTACATGGCTCAAAAAGGTGTTCAAGAAAGAAATCCCCCTCATTCGGACGACCCACGCTCCTGCTTTCAGATACACCCCGGAAGGTGTACATCGCAAGGGGGATCACCAGAGGCCGCGTTGCAGCAGACGATCCAGCAGGGAGGTGGGCAACAACCGTTTGGCTAAAGCCATGAGGCGGGTGGGAACGGTGACGCGATAGCGGGCTCGTGGGTGCGGGCTTTCCAGCGCCTCGACAACCTTGGCCAGAACGGCCTGCGGCGGCAGGGTGAAGCGGGAGACCACATCCTTCTCTTCCAGGGAGGCCAGACGCCGGGCATAACGCTCGCGATGCACGCTCTTCTCCGGGTCGATATGGCGTTGCATGGCCAGCAGGGCGTTCTCCTTGATGCGGGAGACGATGGGACCGGGTTCGATGAGAATCACCCGGATACCCGTACCGGCGAGTTCCAGACGCAAGGTGTCGCTCAGACCTTCGAGGGCGAATTTGCTGGCCACATAAGCCCCGCGCAGGGGCAGAGCCACGAAACCCAGCACGGAGCTGTTCTGCAGGATGCGTCCTTTTCCGGCGGCGCGCATGAAGGGAAGGATACGGCAGATCAACTCGTGGCCGCCGAAGAGGTTGGTTTCGAACTGCTCCCGCAACGCCTGACGGGGCAGGTCCTCCACCGCACCGGGTTGGGCATAGGCCGCGTTGTTGAACAGGGCGTCGAGTTGCCCGCCGGTACGTGTCATCACCTCGTGCACCACGGCGGCGATGGAGGCCGAATCGTTCAACTCCAGATAGAGGGCTTCAAGTCCCTCCTCGCGCAGAGCCTGCAGATCCTCCTCGCGACGGGCGGTGGCGAAAACCCGCCAGCCGCGTTCCTTGAGACCCCGGGCCACACATCGCCCGATGCCGCTGGAACAGCCGGTGATGAGAATCGCGGGTGGCCCCATGAGCTACACCACGATATCGGTGGCTGGACGGCTCTTTTCCGTCGTGGTCTTCTCCTGATCCGGATCGACCAGCAGGCTCCGGGGCGAGGGGGTCTTCTGCTCGTCACCGTAAACGGACTGCATGAACAGGCCGAAGAGGTGCATGTCGAACTCTTCCGGGGCGATGCGCGGCGCCGCAAGTTCGGCCACAGCCTGTCGCAGCACCTTGTCGAAGGTGTTGGGCGCGGAAGCCGCCGTCACCCGACCGGAGCGGGTGGGGTTCGGATTCGTGGCGGGTGCGAGACGGCTCGGGACATCGTGGATATTCATGCAACCTTCCCCCGGAAAGCGGTGGTCCTTGTGGCGGGAGGGCTGGGCGCTTACTATCCTCCCTCTGTAAGGATCTATCGGACGGAATGGTTCGGTTCTTTAGGTCCGAATGCGTCGGGAGCGTGATCTCATGTTGCAAGCGGAAGCGTTGCTGGACTCCCTGAACCCGGCCCAGAAGGAAGCGGTGGGCGCCGGGAAAGGGCCTTTGATGGTGCTGGCGGGAGCCGGTTCGGGCAAAACCCGGGTGCTGACCCATCGTCTGGCCTATCTGCTGGTCTCCGGCATGGCCCGGCCCGATCAGATTCTGGCGGTGACCTTCACCAACAAAGCCGCCCGCGAAATGCGCGAGCGGGTGGAACGCACCCTTCCGGAAATCAATCTGCACGCCATGTGGATCGGCACCTTTCACGGCATGGGCGCCCGCATGCTGCGTCAGCACAGCCATCTGCTGGGTTATCAGGCCCCTTTCAGCATTCTGGACACCTCGGACCAGGAGCGGCTGCTCAAACGCATCATGGAGGAGGCGGGCTTCAGCCACGTCTACTGGACGCCGGGCAAGCTCGCCGCCGGACTCTCCCGCTGGAAGGACGACGCCATCACCCCCGACCAGCTCCACGCCGACATGTTCCGCACCAGTCGGGAGTTCGCCGGCATCGTCGATCTGTTTCAGCGTTATCAGAAAGAGTTGCTGCGGCTCAACGCCATGGATTTCAGCGACCTGCTGCTCAACTGCCTGCTGCTGTGGCAACAGCAACCGGAGATTCTGCAGCGGTTCCAGGAGGCCTTCCACTTCGTGCTGGTGGACGAATACCAGGATACCAACGCCGTGCAATACCGCTGGCTGCGGGCTCTGGCCGCCAAACACGGCAATCTGTGCGTGGTGGGGGACGACGATCAGGTCATCTACAGTTGGCGCGGGGCGCGTATCGACAACATGCTCAATTTCCAGGAAGATTTTCCCCAGGCGCGGGTGGTGCGACTGGAACAGAACTATCGCTCCACCAGCCGCATTCTGAAGGTGGCCGGGCAGTTGATCACCCACAACTCCGGCCGCATGGGCAAGACGCTGTGGACCGAAGGTCAGGAGGGGGCCAAGATCACCCTCTACGCCGCCGAAGACAGCAACGGCGAAGCGCGTTACATCGCCCGGGAAATCGGCCAGGCCATGCGCAAGGAGGGGCGCTCCCACCGCGATTTCGCCATTCTGGTGCGCACCAGCCGCCAGACCCGTGCCCTGGAAGAGGCGTTCAACAAGGAGATGGTGCCCTATCAGATCGTGGGGGGCATGCGGTTCATGGATCGGGCCGAAATCCGCGATGCGGTGGCCTATCTGCGTCTGCTGGTGACCAGCCGGGACGACCTGGCCTTCGAACGCATCGTCAACGTGCCCCGTCGCGGCGTGGGCAACGTGGCCCTGCTCAAGTTGCGGGAGTGGGCCAACGAACACCAATGCTCCCTGCTGGAAGCGGCCGCCACGCCCGATTGCCTCGCCGCCATCAAGGGACCGGCCCGCAAGGGGCTGGAAGAGCTGGTGGCCGTGCTGGAAAACGGACGCGCCGCCCTCGATTCCCAAATGCCGCCGAATCAGGTTCTCGACATGGTGTTGATGCAGTCGGGCTATCTGAAGTACCTGGAAGGCGAGGAGAAGAAACAGGAGCGTTTCGAAAACCTCAACGAACTGGCCAACGAGCTGGCCCGCCGGGAGAATATCGTCGAATTCCTGGAAGAGGCCGCCCTGGTGGCCGACATGCATCAGGACGATCGCAGCGGCATCGACCGGGTGGTGATCTCCACGCTGCACGCCGCCAAAGGGCTGGAATTTCCGGTGGTCTTCCTGGCCGGGCTGGAAGAGGGGCTGTTGCCCCATCAACGCTCCATCGACGAAGGCAATCTGGAAGAGGAGCGGCGTCTGGCCTATGTCGGCATGACCCGGGCCCGGGAGCGGCTGGTGTTGACCCACGCCCGCTGGCGACAGCTCGGCACCGGCTCCATGCCCACCAATCCCTCCCGTTTCCTGCGGGAGATCCCTCGGGAGGAGATCGCCGACCAGAGTCTGGTCAACACCCAGGTCTTTCGGGGGGTGCGCCCCGGCGTACCCGCCTTCCTGCCCAAAAATCCCTGGAACCGCCGATGAACGCCGTCACCGTGGTCGGAGCCGGCCTGGCCGGCAGCGAAGCCGCCTGGCAACTGGCGCAACGGGGCATCGCGGTCACTCTGGTGGAAAGACGCCCCGTGAGTTCATCGCCGGCGCATCAGAGCGACCGTTGCGCCGAACTGGTCTGCTCCAACTCCCTGCGTTCCGATGATGCGGAACGCAGCGCCGTGGGGCTGCTGCACGAGGAGTTGCGCGGTCTGGGCAGTCTGATCATGGCCGCCGCCGATCACCATCGCGTGCCGGCGGGCAGCGCCCTGGCGGTGGATCGGGAGGCCTTCGCCGCCTTCGTCACCGAACGGCTGGAGCAGCATCCCCTGATCACCCTGCGTCGCGAAGAGTTGTTCGCCCCGCCCGAGGAGGGCTGGGTCGTGCTGGCCACCGGCCCGCTGACTGCCGATACCCTCGCCGCCTGGCTGGAAACGGCCATGGGACGCAACCGCCTCTCTTTTTATGATGCCATCGCTCCCATCGTCACCACCGAATCCATCGACTTTTCCAAAGTCTGGAAACAGTCCCGTCACGACAAGGGCGAAGGGGCGGATTATATCAACTGTCCCTTGAGTCCTGATCAGTACCGCGTCTTCGTCGAAGAGTTGAAAAACGCCAAGCGGGCCCCGTTGCGGGAGTTCGAGAAAATTCCTTTCTTCGAAGGCTGCCTGCCCATCGAAATCATGGCCGACCGGGGTCCGCAGACCCTGCGTTTCGGTCCCATGAAGCCGGTGGGGTTGCAGAATCCCTTCGAGGACGGGCGACGTCCCTACGCCGTGGTGCAACTGCGGCAGGACAACCATCAGGGCAGCCTGTGGAACATGGTGGGTTTTCAGACCCGTCTGCTCTGGCCGGAACAGCAACGTCTCTTCCGTACCATTCCCGGTCTGGAACAGGCTGAATTTCCCCGCCTCGGCTCGGTACACCGCAACACCTTCCTGGAGAGCCCCAAGGAGCTGGACGGCGTTCTGCGCTGGCGCAAGGATCCCCGCATTCTGTTCGCCGGACAGATCACCGGCGTCGAGGGGTACGTGGAATCGACCGCCATGGGCGCCCTGGCCGGGCGTTTCCTGGCCGATCTGTATCAGGACCGCGAAACCCTCCCCCCGCCGGCCACCACCGCCGTGGGCGCCCTGCTGCACCACATCACCGTCGGCTCCCTGGGACCGTTGCAACCCATGAACTGCAACTTCGGACTTTTCACGCCACTGCCCGAGGAGACACCCCGTGCGCAACGCAAAACGGTCATGGTAGCCCGAGCCCGAGAGGACTTTTCTTCCTGGCTTACCGCCCTGAATCGGCAATAGGTGGCCATAATATTTTCTCATCCCCATATCAATTTTGCCCGGCAAGCCTGCATCAATTGTTATATCCCATTCAATGAACGGTAAAGAATAACGTTGAGAAAACAATATGTTACTCTATCTTCACCAAGCCTCGGAGACCCCCTTCGGTCTTTTCTTCCGCAGAGCGGCATCTTTTCCTGGCGTAATAAAAATTTTTCCCTATAATCGGCGGATTGGCCAAGATGTGGGGAAAACGACACAATCTGAACGGCCAGGGAAAACGGTCCGCGAATTGCTTGGCCCCTGAACCAATATGGAGGAGTCCATCACTTCAACGATAAGAAGTGAGGAAAGCATCCTGTTTTCCGAGCAGCAAGCAGATACCAGCACACGGACGTGCAAACAGGCATGGAGGGTAGCAGCGTGGCATCAAGCGCACAGCGGAAACAAAAAGGTCTCTGGTCGTTGGGTGGTCTCTCGGTTCTGCTGCTGCTGACGCAGCAGGGAACGGCCGCCAACACCGCCACCCCGGAACCCGGCAGCAACAAGGCGGAGCTGCGTATCCCCTCGCCGCCCCCCTTGCCCCGAATCCCCGCCATGCAGCTCAAACACTCCCGCACGGTCAGTCAGGATGACGACACCGATGACGCGGATTTGACGCAGTCCGGCGTCAAAAAAGAGACATCCCCCATTCGTTCCGCCCAGAACAAGGACGACGCCGACGGCGTGCCCACTCCCGTGCCCGCTCCCCGCTCCGCCAGGAGCGAAACCCCCGCTGCCGCCAAAAAAGCCGACGGGGGTGAAGAGCGCGCCTCTTCCTTCTTCTCCGATATTCTGCCGGTTCGGGAAGCCACCGAGACGGTTCGCAAAGGTGACACCCTTCATACCCTGCTCAAGCGTCACAATGTTCCCACCCGTCGCATCCTCGCCACGGAAAAAGCCTCCAAGGAGGTTTTCGACCTGGCCAAGAAGCTGACCCCCGGTTTGACCCTGAAGCTGGCCTTCGACAAGAGCGACAACCTGGTCGCACTGGTGGCTCCGGTCGCCGAGAACAAGACCCTGCAGCTCATCGCCCAATCCAGCAAGGATCCCCGCTTCGTGGCCGGTTTCGTGGCCACCCCCTTCGAGCGCATCGCCCTGGCCCCCGTGGCTTTGCCCGCTTCCGAGAGCAAGACCCCGGAGCGCGTCGTCGCCGAAAAGAGCGAAAAGTCCACCATCTCCCCCCAGGCCCGGAAATACTTCGACAAGTCGGCCCATGTCATCGAAGAGAAGGTTCTCTCCGGCGATTATCTGACCCGCGTGCTGGCCCGTCGTCAGGTGCCCTCCACCGTGGCCGTCGAAGTGGGCAAAGCCGCCAAGCCGGTCTTCGATCTGGCCGAGCAGCTCAAAGTCGGCAACATCATGCGGCTGGCCTTCGACCGCAAGGGGGATCTGGCCGGACTCTCCTACCCCATCGGGGATGACAAGGTTCTCTGGGTCACCCGCAACACCTCCGGCAACTATGTACCCCGCGTCGAGATGAAGAGTTTCGACATCAAGGTCAACGCTATTTCCGGCATCATCAACGATTCCCTCTTCACCGCCGCCCGCAAATCGGGTCTCTCCCAGCAGCTCACCGTCAAGCTGGCCGAGATGTTCGAATACGATGTCGACTTCGCCCGGGATATCCATGCCGGCGACCGCTTCACCGTGGTTTACGAAGAACTCTTCTCCGAAGGCAAGATGGTGCGTACCGGAGAGATCCTGGCCGCCGAGTTCATCAATCAGGGCAATGTCCTCAAGTCGGTGCGCTATACCGATCCCGAAGGACGTTCCGGATATTTCAACGCCAATGGCGACAACGTGCGCAAGATGTTCATCCGCGCACCGGTGGACTTCACCCGCATCTCCTCCTATTTTTCCAACAGCCGCCTGCACCCGGTCTTCGGCTTCAACCGCGCCCACAAGGGTGTGGACTATGCCGCTCCCACCGGAACCCCGGTACGGGCAGCCGGTAACGGAACCGTGGTGTATGTCGGTCCCAAGGGGGGTTACGGCAATTTGATCATGGTGCGCCATAACGACACCTATTCCACGGCTTATGCCCATCTGAGCCGGGTGGCCAGCAATGTGGATGTCGGGTCTTATGTGCGTCAGGGTAAAGTCATCGGTTATGTGGGCATGACGGGCACGGCCACCGGTCCTCATCTGCATTACGAAGTTCACATCAACGGGCAGCAGGTCAATCCGTTGTCGGCGCAGTTGCCGACGGCCAAGGGTGTGGCGCCCAAGTTCATTGCCGATTTCAAGGCCCGTAGCGAGCCGTTGCTGGTTCTGTTGGATAATTCCGCCAAGACCTTCATGGCGGCCAATACACACCGGAAGTAGTCGGGAAAGTGTGTCGACTTGAAAGGGGGAGCGCAAGCTCCCCTTTTTTGTTTTCAGGGGATATTGATTTTTAATATTTTATCTTTTAAGTATCAAAAAAAGAAAATGTTCTATTCTTTGACTTTTCTGTATTTGTTATTTATTAAATAAAATATTTATAGAAAAGAATAAAGTAACCATTCAGACCCCTGCACAGTGCAACAAGATCAGGTCAACGGCGAAAGGAAAAGTCCCAGGGGTGCCCCCTGGACCCCAGGGGGTCGGAAGTCAACAGCAAACGGAAGAGTCCCAGGGCGCTGCCCTGGACCCGTCGGGGGGATAATCCCCCCCGAACCCCCGTATATCTGAAAAGTTACAGAATAAAAAGTCAACAGACAGAACATTTTCTTTTTTTGATACTTTAAAGGAAAAATATTAAAAGGACTTCCATGCCTACCACCTGGACCGTTCGCACCCTTCTCACCTGGAGCCACACCTGGCTCTCGGAACGCGGCTGCGACTCCCCCCGCCTCGACGCCGAACTCCTTCTGGCCCACGCCCTGCGGATCGACCGTCTGCGGCTCTTCCTCGATCCCGATCGCCCCCTGACCCCCGACGAACTGGCCAACTATCGCACCCTGATCAAACGTCGTGGCGAACGCGAACCCGTGGCCTACATCCTGCAAAACAAAGGCTTCTGGAGCCTGGATCTCCACATCACCCCCGGCGTCCTCATCCCCCGTCCCGACACCGAATGCCTCGTCGAAACGGTGCGCAACCACTGCGAGGACCGCCAGAAAGCGTGGCGTTTCCTGGACGTGGGCATCGGCAGCGGAGCCATTCTGCTCTCCCTGTTGCACGACTTCCCCAACAGCCAAGGCGTGGCCACCGATATCTCCGCAACCGCCATCGCCTGCGCCCAAACCAACGCCGAAACCCTGAAACTCAGCTCCCGTTGTGACCTCCGTTCCGGCTCCCTGCTCACCCCTCTCACGCCTGACGAAACCTTTGACGTGATCGTCTCCAATCCCCCCTACATCGACGCCACGGAATGGCGCGACCTCGCGCCGGAAGTCTATCGCTGGGAACCCCAGGAAGCTCTCTGGGGTGGGGAAGACGGATTGATGATCTATCGGGAGCTGATTCCCCAAACCCGGCCCCACTTGAAACCGGGTGGCCTGCTGGCTGTGGAGATCGGCTGGAAACAGGGAGAGAGAGTCTCCCGACTGTTTGAGGAAGCCGGTTTCAAGGAGGTAACGGTGTTAAAGGACTACGGACAAAGAGATCGGGTGGTGCGGGGAATGGTTCCGGGTTCTGACGTTTAATATTTTGCCTTTAAAGTATCAAAAAAAGGAAATGTTCTATCCTTTGACGTTGATGCATTTCTTCATATCAGAAGCGCCATAGGGTTTCGTTAAGATTTTTATTTGTTGCATTGGTTAAAGACTCCAGACTACGCACCCACGCATCAAAGTGAGGACATTTAACACGCAGGGTTTCTAAACCAATTTTCTGAACAGTCATACCGCCCCCAACAACTTTATCGTATTCTGGTATGTGGGTCAAAATCCGCTTGGATGGTGCCGTCTCCGGGCCTTCGTTGATCAGTTCCGGATCCTGGGAAAGGGCTATTGCCACCAATTTGGCAATAGGTTCATCATGTTCCAGATATTCCCAGTTCAGTTTTTTTGGATCGGCAAAAATAAATGCTTCAAATTCATGCAATTGCAGATAAGGAATGAATCGCCAATCGTTGATATCCTTCGCCATGGCTTCTTCAAGAATACGAGTTTTGACATAAGGATTTGTTTGTCGCTGGGCATCTTGATAGCCTGGGAAATCATCCGGCAGGGCATACAAATCGAACATGGTGGTAAAACGGCATTCCGGATGGTTATCTTCTTTCATCCAGCTGACAATATCCTGCCTAGCCTTTTGATAGTTGATCAATCCCCCTCGATATTCTCTAGCAGCTTTATTATCTTTGCTTGTCAAGACACATCGGGCATCCGTGAAAACATGGAATTGGCTGAGATAGTCTGCCAATAAATCTTTTACAAAAGCCTGTTCCGTTTGTCCCTCCCCGGTGACATGGAGGCGAATGAAATTCACGGAAGCCCTCCAAGAACATTTTTCTCCCATAACTCCGAAAGACTGTATCGAGCCAACCAATCCGACAAGGCCGCCGTGTTTAAACGTTTAAACACACTGCACCGGTTGGACAGATCCCGTTCCACGACCACAATTTCTTCCGCCTGGAATTCATCCACCAACCGGGTCGATTGCGTGGCGACGATCACCTGACAATGGGCGGCGGCCATGCGGATCATGGCTGCCAATTCCCTCAAAGCGGCCGGATGCAGCCCCAATTCCGGTTCATCCAGCACAATCACCTTCGGAATCAATTGCGGCGGCTGCAACAATAATGTCGCCAAGGCCATAAAACGTAATGAGCCATCCGAAATTTGATGTGGTCCGAAAAGAGCTTCGGAGGCACGATTTATCTCATGCCAATTCAACATCCCATATCCGGCATCTTCCTCTTTGGAACATTCCGCCAATTCAAAGCCACCGAATTGAGGCATAATTTTCTGAATATGCCGCATAATACGATCATAATATATTTTATATTTTTCAGAGCATTTCATCATTCGAAGAAAAGCTGCCAGATTTCCTGCATTGCTTCTCAGGTAACGACAATCCCCCAAGTAACCACTGGCTTTTATTTTTGCCGTATCGGAGGTATCATGAAACTGGTAGGTGCGCATTTGTGAAAGAATAGTATGAACGTACCTTACTGCCGGCTCTTCATGGTCCGCAAGCCCTGATTCCTGACTTCCCGATCCGATACTATATTCTTCAACGCTTTCTGAACTAGGATAAATCACCCTTTCATCCGCCAAAAAGAGCCTGTCCGGCAGACTGTGACCCAATGCAACCTGGTATCGAAAGGATTGATGTTCGCCACCTTCTTTTTGGTCGAATGAGAGGGTGAAGTCAATCTTCTCCGTAACCTTTGCCCCATAATAAAGAATGGAATCGGCCCCACCCTGTTGCCCGATGAATTTTTGCAATGCTTTATTTGTTATAAAGTTAATCAGATAAAAAAAGGATACCAAGTTACTTTTCCCAGCCCCATTAGCCCCAAGCAATATTGTTATATCACCCAATTTTATGGTCTGACCACTTGGACCGATTGACTTGAATCCAGCCAAGTTAACTTCACTTAGTTTTGGTCTTCCCAATTTCACTTATTCACTCCACCATCAGACCAACACAATATCTTCTCAGGTCTACTCACGCCACCCTATTCTAGAAAAGAAAAAGTCAAAACATTTCCTTTTTTTGATACTTTAAAAGACAAAATATTAAAAGGTTATAGTCAAACCTCCTCACACATCCACCTTGTCCAACTCCTGTTGGATGCGCTTTTTGGCTGCGTCCGCAGTGGGAGTGGTCGTTGGGGTTCCCGCCGGTTTCGCCTGCCAGCGCCGCATGGCCCGCCACAGCGCCACGGCACCCAGGAGAAGGCCGGCGAAGGGAGCGATCCAGATGATCCAGTTTCGGCCTGCAGCGGGGGGTTCCAGGTAGATGTAGTCGCCGTAGCGATCATGGAAGTATTGTTTCACCGCCGCCGGGGACTCCCCGGCGGCGAGTTTGTCGCGGATCAGCTTGAGCATGTCCTTGGCCAGGTCGGAGTTGGACTCGTAGACCGGCTGGTTCTGGCAGACAGCGCAGCGCAGGTTTTTGGCGATATCGCGCACCTGGGCTTCCAGGGCATCTTCCTGCTGGTCGGCGGCGGTGGCGGTGCCGATGCAGAGGAGCGTCAGAAGGAGAAAACGGATGGGAGTCATGGTTTTTTCCCTGCCTGAATGCGGGGGAGGACCTCTTTTTCGAACCAGCCTTCCTGGAGCATGCCGGTGACTTTCAGGACAATGCGACCGGAGGGGTCGACCAGATAGGATTCGGGGGCGCCGTAGACGCCCCAGTCGATGGCGATGCGTTGGTTGGGATCGAAGGCTTGAGGATAACCGGGATTGCCGTATTGACGCAGGAAGAGGTTGGCGTTTTCCAGGGTATCCTTGAAATCGACGCCGACCATGGCGAAGTCGGGAGTGGTTTGGGTTTTTTTGGCCAGGAGCATCAGGTAGGGATGTTCCATGGCGCAACCGCCGCACCAGCTACCCCAGAAATTGACCAGAACCCATTTGTTGGGGAAGTCCTGGGGGAAACGGACTTGGTTTTTGCCGTCGAGGGTGGGGGCGATGAAGTGGGGTGCGGGACGGTTTTCCAGGGGGGAGGGAATGAAACGGGGGTCGTTGCGCAATCCAAGGGCGAAGAGGAAAAGGATGGCGACGATGGACCCCAAAAGCAGACTTTTCCACATGGTATTGGATATCCTGTTGTTTCTTTTAATCTTCTAATGAGTAAAAAGGGTTGGGGGAGTCTGAGGGGGAGCTCCGCTGCCCCCTCAGGACTTTTCCTTTGACTCCTCCTTTGACCCTTCCTTTGACCCTTCCTTTGACCCTTCCTCTTTCCTTTCGGCTCGCCCCGCTCAAGGCCATTTTACCGGGGCCTCATCCCGGTAAAATGGCCCAAAGCGAGCCCGCCATTGGCCTCTTGAGTAGCCAATCGTCTGTTTGATTGGCTACTCAAGAGGCCGAATTGCCCGGAGAAGGAGAAAGGGGGATACGGAGAAATATATCCGTCTCGGCAGAGTTGGGGAGAGTGCGCCAAGATACTGCCGTTATTTTTTCGTGCGTTGTCTTTTCCTGGAATGGCATTCCAGGAAAAGACAACGCACGAATAAAACCACCACGGCAACACCTTGGGGCTCCGCCCCAAACCCCGCCGGGGGGGATAATCCCCCCCGGACCCCCGTTATTCCTTCCTCCGTGGCAATCCCCTGCCCTGCATCAACGCCAGTATCACCCCCAACATCACAATCCCCGCCCCCCACCAGATCCACCCCACCAGCGGATTGCGGTACAACCGTATGCCAAAGCCTTCTCCGACCGCATCCCCCAACACCACATACAAATCCTCGTTCCACACCGAATGAATGGCCGCTTCCGTGGTCGGTTGGGAGTGTTCGTTGTATATCCGCTTCTGGGGCAGCAAAACCACCTCCTGCCCACCCTTTCTGGCCCGAATCGTCGCTTCCATGGCCGTCCAGTTGCGCTTGGAGGTCTCCTGGATCGACTCGAAACTCAACTCCCAGCCCCCGATGCGGAATCGATCCCCCGGTTTGGCCACCAGATCCCGTTCCTCCTGGAACAGTCCCGAGCCGATAAATCCCGAAACCATTACCAAGATGCCCAAATGTACCACAAAACCCCCGTAGCGACGCCGGTTGCGGTTGATCATGCGCAACAGGGCGGTACCGGGACCATCCCCGCTCTGTCTGGACCGCACCATGGCGCCACGCCAGACTTCCAGCACATGGGTAGCCCCCACGAAAAAGATCAACAGCACCGCCAGCAGCCCGTAAGGATGATGCACCCCCGCCGCCCAGGCTCCCGCCATGGCAATCGATCCCAACACACCGGGCACAAGGAAGGTGCGTTTCCACTGGCCACCCGCCGCCCGTCGCCAGGCCAGCATGGGCCCCACCCCCATGAGCAGCAGCATGCCCAGCATGATGGGCACGAAGACCTTGTTGTAATAAGGGGCCCCCACCGTCACCTTGGAAGCGGTCAGCGTCTCCACCGCCAGAGGAAAGAGGGTGCCCAGCAACACCGTCAACGCCGCCACGACGAAGAAGAGGTTGTTGAACAAAAACGCACTCTCCCGGCACAGCAAACTCTCCAGCGTGGTGGGAGTCCGCAACTGGTCGGAGCGCTGCACCAGCAGGCCGAAAGAAAAGACCAGCACCACCGCCATGAAAACGAGGATGTAAATACCGCGACCCGGATCGGTGGCAAAGGCATGCACCGACGAAAGCACCCCCGACCGCACCAGGAAGGTACCCAACAACGACAGGGCGAAGGTGGCGATGATCAGGAAGAGGTTCCAGGTTTTGAACATCTCCCGCCGTTCCTGAACCATGACGGAGTGGAGATAGGCGGTAGCCGTCAGCCAGGGCATGAAGGAGGCGTTTTCCACCGGATCCCAGGCCCAGTAGCCACCCCAGCCCAATTCATAATAGGCCCAGTAACCGCCGAAGATGATGCCGGTGGTCAACATGGCCCAGGAGAAGAGGGTCCAGCGTCGGGTGGCCAGAATCCACTCCTCCCCCGCCCGACCGGTGATCAGCGCCGCCATGGCGAAGGCATAGGGAATGGCGAAACCGACATAGCCCATGTACAGGAAGGGCGGATGAAACACCATGCCCGGATCCTGCAACAGGGGATTCAGATCCCGCCCGTCCGCAGGCGGTGGAATCATGCGCTCGAAGGGGCTGGAGAGGAAGAGGACCAGCAGGAGGAATCCACTCAGCAACGCCCCCAGAATGGAGAGTACCCAGGGCATGGAATCGGGATGGGTCTGCCAGTGGCGCCAGGCGGCGATGGCGATGAAGAGGGAGAGAAACCAGGCCCACAGCAGCAGGGAACCCTCATGCCCCCCCCACATGGCGGTGGCCAGATAGAAGATGGGCAGCTTGAGGGAGGCGTGATTGGCCACATAGGCCACGGAAAAGTCGTGATCGAGAAACGACTTGATCAGGGCGAAACTGGCCAGACTCAACAAGAGCAAACCGGCAAAGGCCGCCTGCCGCCCCACCCGTATCCAGGCGGGACGCTGCAGACGAAGGCCGGCAATGGGCGCGACCCATTGCACCAGAGCCGCAAGAAGGGCCGTCAGGGCCGCAAAGTGGCCGATTTCAATCCACATGGGACAACCCTCCGGGATACACCGTCCGAAAAAAGGAAGCCGAAAACCCGGTCGGCAGGATACGTTATTGCAAGGACTTCAGGATCGACTCCTTGGCCTTGGCCACGCCCTCTTTGCTCATCTCCACCGGAACGTAGTCTTCGCTGTGTTTGGCCAGAATGGTCGAGGCGGCGAAGGGCGCTTCCGGCTGCCAGACGCCTTCCACCACCACCCCCTGCCCTTCCCGGAAGAGATCCGGCAACATGCCCTCGTAATGAACCGGAATCCGGTTGGCGCCGTCGGTCACCAGGAAACGAATCTTGAGGGTGTCGGGAACCTTCTCCAGAGAACCCTCCTGCACCATGCCGCCGATGCGGATCTTGCGACCGGTCAAGGTGGCGGCCTTCTCCTTGACCTCGGACGGCGTGAGGAAATAGACCAGGGAGTCGGTGAACGAGGTGAAGACCAGGGTCAGCAGAGCCCCCCCCACGATCACCAGTGTCAGGATGAGCAAGAGACGTTTGTTACCCTGCACCGCCACGTTGACCCTCCTTTTCCCGCAAGGCCAACTCCCCTTCCACCCGGCGCAGGCGCTGCTGCCAGGTGAGGATCAAGCCACCGTAAACCAGCAGGGCAATGCCGTAAACGGCCTGAACGTAAGTACTGTAATCAGCCATGCTCCTCATGCTCCGTATCGAGTTGTTCCAGGCGACGGCTGGCCCTGATCAAACGGGCGTTGACAAACCACATATAGGCCCCCAGGGCGATGAAGGCGATGGCCATGGCGATCAGGGGGGTGAGCAGCGGTCCGGCAATATGGATTTTGCCCGCTCCGGGTCCGGCGATGGAAGGCGGTTGATGCAGTGTGCGCCACCAGGTCACGGAGAAATGGATGATCGGCAGATCCACCGCCCCCACGATGGCCATGACCGCCGTGGCGCGGGCGCTTTTCTGGGGATCGTCGAGGGCGCTGCGCAAAGCCATGAGCCCGACATAGATGATCAACAGCACCAGCATGGAGGTCAGACGGGCATCCCAGGCCCACCAGGTGCCCCACATCGGTTTGCCCCAGATGGAGCCGGTGGCCAGAGTGACCGCCGCGAAGGCCGCGCCCACCGGAGCCGCTGCCGCCGCCAGGATGTCCGCCGTTTCGCTGCGGCGCACCAGTACCCAGATGCTGCATACCGTCACGGCCACGTACATCAACAGGGACATCTTGGCCGAGGGGACATGTACGAACAGAATGCGCACCGAATTGCTCTGCTGAAAATCGGCGGGCGCGTTGACCACCAGAGTGAGCGCCACTCCCAGCAGCAGCAGGGTCAACCACCCCGTCCAGCGTTGAAACCGCGCCAATCGATCCATGCCCGTTCTACTCCTCCACCAGCCAACCGAACGCCCAGGGCGCCAACGCCAGATAGATCATGTCGAATACCACCATCAACCGCACCCAGGCCGTCAGTTCACCCTGGCCGGAGAGCAGCGCCGCCGTGGCCTGAACCCCCGCGATGAGCAGCGGCACCACCAGCGGCAACAGCAGGAGAGCCAACAGCGTCTCCCGGGAACGGGCCGCCTGAGTCAACGCGGCCAGCAAAACCCCGAGACCGGTCAAACCCAGGGTGCCCAGCAACAGTACGCCGAATACCGCCGGCAGGCTGCTCCAACCATCCACGTTGAACAGAATCAGCATCAACGGCAACAGTAGCACCTCCACCGCCACCGTCAACACCAGATTGCCCAACCACTTGCCCAGAAAGATGACACCCCGCCCCAGGGGAGCGAGCATCAAGCCTTCGAAAGCGCCATCCTCTTCTTCCGCCTGGAAGACCCGTCCCAGGCCGACCAGACTGGTAAAGAGAATTGTTACCCATAATAATCCGGGAAGCAACTGCATGGCCTCGCGACGGTCCGGATTGAAAGCGGCCTGAAAGACCACCAGCACGGAGATGGCGAAGAAGAGCATGGCCGACAGGGTGGAGCGACGGCGGAAATCCCCCATCACGTCCTTCCAGGCGATGCGATAGGCGGCGCGCAGCATCATGGGCGCCACCCGCTTAAATGTCCCAGATGCAGATACATGGGGCGATGATAGAGACAGGCGACCCGTTCCGGTTCGTGGCTGGCCATGACCACCATGCCACCTTCCTTCAAGTAGTCAGACAAAAGAGCGTTCAGCCAGTTCACTCCATCGCTGTCCAGAGCGGAATAAGGCTCATCCAACAGCAGCAGAGGGGGTTTGAGGAGCAGAACCCGGGCCAGGGCGGCCCGTTTGCGCATGCCGGCGGAAAAACGCGCCGTGGTGCGATCCATGAAACGCCCCAACCCCACCTGTTCCACGGCGGCGCGCACCTGCGCCAGGGTGGGGGATTCGCCCCGCAGATCGGCGAAGAAGCGCAGATTCTCCACCGGGGTCAAATGGCCGTAGAGATGGGTGCGATGTCCCAAAAAGATCAGGCTGTCGCGAATGCGGTCCCCTTGAGCCGGCGCTTCCAGCTTGCCCAGACGATAGGCCCCCTGCTGGACTTTCAGCAGCGTGGCCAGAATGCAGAGCAGGGTCGATTTGCCGGAGCCGTTGGCCCCGAAGAGGACGACGCACTCCCCCCGTTCCACGCGCAGATCGACGCCGGTCAGCACCCGCTGCCGTCCGAAGCGGTGGTGTATGTCCTCAAGCTGAAGTGGGGCGGCTAGGGCCATGTGGCCTCCCTCAGGAATCGAGTGGCCACGCCCTCATCGACCCGGAGAGATCACCATCCCCCCGGCCCCCGTGGCCTGGCGCACCAGGACGGCGGCCTGCTCCGCCTCTTCCCGGCTGGAGAAGGGCCCCAGGCGCACCCGATAGCGGGTCTGGTTGTCCGAGGTGGTGATGGGTTGGTGGAACACGGGCATGGCCCGCCCCCGGAACGGCAGGGCGCCTACCTGCCGCTGCAGGCCCATGGCCCCTTCCCGGCTGTTGAAGGAGCCGAGTTGCACGGTGTAGCCGGTGGAAGGCGGCGGAGCGGCCGCTGGAGCCGGAGCGGCCCTGGCTGCCGCGGGAGCCGGCGCTTCGGCGGCAGCCGGTTTGGCGGATGCGTTCTGAGTCTGAGCCGTCGCCGGTTTGGCGGGGGCACCCTGAGCGGGCTTGTTCGGCGTCTCCGCAGCCGGTTTGGCGGCAGGGGGCTGGGCAGACCGGGCAACGACGGTCTCTTTGCCGGCTCCGACGTTCTTCTCCCGGGAAGGTTCCTTCTGGGTGGCTGGAGGCTCTTTCTGGATCGGTCCCTTCTGACGCTGCCGGGCTGCTGCCTCACGTTGGGCATCATCCTTGAGCTGTTGCTGGGCTGCCGCCTCGCGTTCCTTTTGCAGCGCCTCTTTCTGGCGTTGTTGGGCGGCGGCTTCCTTCTCCTTCTGGGCCGCCTGGCGCTGGGCTGCGGCTTCCTTCTCCTTCTGGGCCGCCTGGCGCTGGGCCGCGGCTTCCTTCTCCTTCTGGGCCGCGGCTTCCTTCTCCTTCTGGGCCAATCGCTGCTGCTGCTGCGGAGTCACCGTCTCCTTCTGGGGCGTCGCCGGATGATGACGCGCCGACTCCTTGGTCTCTTTCGGCGCGGTCGCATGCTCCTTGGACGCCGGGGCAGCACCCGCCGCCGGCTTGGCGCCCGGAGCACCGCCCGTCAGACCCATGGCGGGTCCACCCGGTTTGCCCGCAGCCGCTTTGGCGCCCGCTTTGGCCGGGGGTTCATCCTCATCCTCGGGAGGCGGTTCCTCGCTGGCCATCTTCTGGGCCAGGGAACCAACCGGGTCACTCTTGGCCGACTCACCCGAAGGGGGAGGCTGCAGATTCTGGAAGACCGGAGCCACGGCATTGCCATCCAGCCAGGAACCGCCTGCGCCACCCCGACCGGTGGACTCCTCGGCATGCCCCTGTTGAACCTTCACCATGGGCTTGGCGGGGGAGACGGTCTCTTCCTTGACGATGCCCTGCTTGGGATCCTGGATCATGTTGAAGATGACAACAACCACGATCAATCCCATGATGAGCCCGCCGGCAATCAGGAAAAACTGCTGCTCCCGATTGGATGAGGATTTGCCACCGGACTTGCTGCTTTGCGGCTGCTGTTGTTCCCTCATGCTTGCCTGGGCTCCTTGCCTGGACATCTTCCGTATCCTGATCGAAAGTGGGGCACACCGATCTGCGGCTGGCCATTATAGCGTCTCGCACTTCGCTTGCACCAGACGCCATCTCTCTTATGAATAAATTGCAAAACCTGTTTGAGATTTCGCCAGAATATCTAAAAGATGATAACTGAAAAATTCAAAGAATAGAACATTTTCTTTTTTTGATACTTATAATATAAGACATTAAAAGGCAACGACATTATATTTCCAGAAATTTGGGAAATTCCGTCAGGTTACGGCACCCCGTCGGCGTCACCAGCACCACATCCTCCAAACGTACCCCGCCCATATCGGGATAGTAGAGACCCGGCTCCACGGTAACCACCTGCCCGGCCTGCAAGGCCTTGCCCAAACGGTTGATGCGGGGTGCTTCGTGGATCTCCAGTCCCAGGCCGTGTCCGGTACCGTGGAAAAAACCGGTCTGACGACCCGCCGCATCCGTTTCGGTGGGAAACCCCGCCTGCTCCAGATGGCTGGCGACCGCGGCATGCACCGTGGCCCCGTCGATGCCCTCACGGATGGCCGCGAAAGCAACCTCCTGCGCTTGCCGCACCGCCTCCCAGGCCCGTGTCAGACGTTCGGGAGGCGCTCCCCGGCAGACGGTGCGCGTCATGTCCCCCCAGTAGCCGTTCTTTTCCAAACGCGGGAAGCAGTCGATGATGATGGGCCAACGGGCCGGCAACGGACCCCGCCCCTCCTCGTGGGGATCGGCACCCTGGGCCCCTCCCGCCACAATGGTGTGGTGCGGAGCGGCCCCCTCGCGAACCAGGGCGGCGTGGATCTCGGCGCGCACCTCTTCGCTGGTCAGGTGATGATCGTCAACCCACAGGAAACCATCCTCGCCGATGCGGGATTGGCGGATCCGCTCGATGCCCGCCTGAATGCCCTGCCCGGTAATCCGCAAGGCTTCGACGACGGCGGCAACCTCGTCATCCCGCTTGATGGCCCGCTGCGGCCAGAAAGCCCCCTCTACGGGAACGACCTCACACTGCAGCCCTTCCAGTTTTCGTGCCAACCCCAAGGGAAAATCTTCCGGCACCTCGACACGCGGGTTGCCCCACTCGTGGAGCAGGGCCGCCAGAATGCGCTCCTCCCCGACATCCGCTCCTTCGTCGGGGAAAAAGCGCCGTCGCAAGGCGCTCCATTCGTGTACCTGATCGACCCGGGCCACCCGTCTGGCCCGATCGACTTCCAGCGCCGAAAGAATCGCGTGGCTGCGCCCCGACTCCTCCCGCAGGAACACAAAGGCATCCGGAACGAAGAGACCCGTGGCATACAACATGTCCGCCGAACGTTCACTGTCGGCGAAGATCAGACGGACGGAGGGGGTCATGGTTTGGGAATGCCGAACCAGTTGCAGAATTTCAGGCCGGTGCGATGGCGGTTTTCCTGGAAGTAGCGGTCGGTATAATCCCAGGTGCGGCCCTGGCGGAAGGCTTTGTAGACGACGAAGGCCAGCAGCCCCAGGGGAATGAAGTTCAACACGGCCATAACGATCTCCTTGACGATTCGAATAGGTACTTTTCCCGTATTTGTTCAGGTATACGGGGGTTCGGGGGGGATTATCCCCCCCCGACGGGTCCAGGGCAGCGCCCTG